>NZ_JAHREU010000025.1:0-69375 GCF_020883145.1 Microcoleus sp. CAWBG27 | reverse complement strand
TCCTAAAGATTAGACTTAAATTGTAAAAATAATTAGGTTCGTAGTGAGGACTTTAGTCCTTCTTAATTCCTAAAGATTAGACTTAAATTGTAAAAATAATTAGGTTCGTAGTGAGGACTTTAGTCCTTCTTAATTCCTAAAGATTAGACTTAAATTGTAAAAATAATTAGGTTCGTAGTGAGGACTTTAGTCCTAAATTTTGATTAAAAAGACTTTTGCAATCTTGTCTATTAATCAAGAGAGGACTGAAGTCCTCACTACGAACCTATTTTATTAGAGTCGATATACTGAACATCATCTCAATCGATAACATATACCTTTTTCAAATTGCACCAGCTCAAAAGCAGGGTCAAGATTTACAGTTGTTTCTCCTCCCCCTAGGAATAAGTAGCCCTTGGGACGCAACACCCGCCGCACTCTTGCTAAAATCGATTGTTTGGTCTGAACATCAAAATATATTAAGACGTTTCGCAGAAAAATAATGTCCATTTGAGGCATCGATCCAAAGGGTTCTGTCAAGTTAATCTGGCGAAATTCGATCGCCTTGCGGAGGTCTTCTTTAATCTGCCATTCCTTGCCACACTGCTGGAAGTATTTGTGTAACAATGCTGTTGGCAAACCCCGTACTACTTCGTGCTGCGCGTAGCATCCAGAATTTGCTCGCTTCAGCATGGCTGTAGAAATGTCGCTACCAAGTATTTGTACTTGATTTCTCGCTAACTGCGGAAAGTATTCGCGCAGCAGCATCGCAATACTGTAGGGTTCTTGACCGCTGGAACAAGCAGCACACCAAATATTCAAAGTGCGCTCGCCCTGGATCTGTTTTAACAATTCTGGCAATACTGATGTTTTTAATATCTCGAAGGGGTTGATATCTCGGAAAAAAAATGTCTCGTTGGTCATCATTGCTTCGACTGTCGATTCGTAAAGTTGGTTAAAACGTTGTTGTTTGATTTGTTTTAACTCTGCAACTAATCCGCTGATGGAGTTTGCTCCGGCTTCTTTAGCTACCATCCCTAAGCGCGATTCAACGAGGTACATTTTCTCTTCGGATAGGAATACGCCTGTGCGATCGTATACAAGTTTTCGGATGTAATCAAAATCTGCAATAGTTATCGGCATGGTAATTGAAGGAAGAAGGAAGAGTTGACAGTTGGCAGTTGACAGTTGGCAGTTGACAGTTGATAGTTGATAGTTGATAGTTGATAGTTAACAGAAGGAAGAGGGAAAAACAGTTATTCGTGTATCCCTGGCTAATGACTACTGTTAGCGAGAACTTAAGCTCGCACTAATGACTAAGGTTCGCGAGCAGAGACTAATAACTAATGACTACTAACTAATGACTAATGACTAATGACTAATGACTAATGACTAATGACTGCTGACTACTGACTGCTAAAATCTACAACTTTATCAACATCTAAAAATAGTAACAACTGCCCTTGTAGCTTGTACGCTCCTCGAATTAGCGGGCGTATTTTGCTGGTAAAAGTATCTGGAGGAGTTTCAAAATCAGCTTGAGATACTTCTAGGACATCTCCAATATCGTCAACTAACCAACTGACTGTTTCATCGCCAGTTCTCACTATCACATTTAAAGGCAATTGTTCCACAGGCCGATCGCACAAATCCAACCGCCTCCGCAAATCAATCGCCGTGACAATTTGTCCCCTCAAGTTTATCAATCCACCGACTACTGCGGGCGCTAGCGGCACTCGCGTCATCTCCTGATAGCGGATGATTTCTTGAACTTTCTCAACCTCTATGCCAAAAAATAAGCTGTCAACGAAAAACGTACAAAGTAGAGTTTCTTCAGGCATTGTTTAATTATTCCTTTAATAGCCCGAGCTGGTGCTTGCTAACATCTGCTCGACTCCGAATAAATTGTTGTTAATTACTGCATCAACATCGAGGATTTCGGTAACTTGACCCTGAATTACAGCACAATATGAAATTCCTGCTTGAGTAGCTGCACCTTTAATGTCGATCGCCTGTTCTACAATATCCAGGATGCGATCGACTACCAGACCGACTTGGTGTTCTGAGCCGATCGACACTACGACTAACGGCAGTTTATCATCTGCTGCGCGCGATCGCCCGTCCAGACCGTTGGGCCCCCAATCAGCCGACTCACTGCCGCTACCAAACACCGCCGTCAAATAAATCACCGGCATAATTTGGTTGCGGTACTGCACCACATTCTGCTTCCCGACTCGCTCCAAAAGATGGCGGGGAAACTCTTCTAAGCGACAAACTCGCGATAGGTGAATCGCCATCCGCCGAAAGTCTGGGCCCTGAAATACTAGCAACTGTTGTGGAGGTTCTGAAGATTCCCGGCGGCTGTTTTCGTCAGCTAAAATCGCCTTTTCCTGAGCCTCCGTCATGTGGGTTTTCTGAGCAATCCCGTGCACATCCAAAATCAAAGCAACTTTACCGTCGCCCATAATAGTTGCTCCGGCAAAACAAGCTAGAGATTTTAGTTGTTTTCCTAAAGGCTTAACCACAATTTCTTGCGTGTCGTTGATGGCATCTACCACCAACCCAAAAGGTTTGTCTGTCGCTTGCACTACTACAATATTCAAAGCCTCATCTCTGTCGAATTGCGATTTTTTGCTGTTTTCTACAATTCCTGTTTCTAACTGCAATTCCCGGTTCAAATAAATCAGCGGCAGCAGTCGCCCCCGCAACCTATATACTGGGGTTCCGTGAAACATTTCGATTTTTTTTATTTGTTCTCCTTCCAAGCGCATCAGTTCTAGCAAATTGACTTGAGGAATTGCGTAGCGATCGCCTCCGGTAGTAATAATTAATGTCGGAATAATCGCCAGAGTTAAAGGAATTTTTAACTTAAAAGTTGTGCCTTTACCGACTTGACTTTGAACGTCGATCGTGCCGCTAATTTTTTCTATATGTGTTTGCACAACGTCCATCCCCACTCCCCTACCGGAGATATTGGTGATTTTTTCGGCGGTTGAGAAACTGGGCATGAAAATTAAATTTAGGGCTTCGCGATCGCTCAGTTTAGCTGCATCAACAGCAGAAAACATTCCTTTTTGCACTGCCTTACTTTTAATCCGATCTGGATCGATTCCCCCGCCGTCATCGGAGATTTCTATGTTTACCTGACCGCTTTCGTGATAGGCTCGCAGTAGCAGTTTACCGAAGGCGGGCTTGCCTTTGGCGACTCGCACTTCTGATGTTTCAATGCCGTGATCGAGGCAGTTACGGACTAAGTGAGTTAGCGGATTGGCGATCGCCTCAATTAAGGTTTTGTCTAATTCTGTTTCTTCGCCTTCCATTTCTAACTGTACTTGTTTGCCCAAGGCGAATGCTGTGTCGCGCACTACCCGGGGGAATTTGTTCCAGATAGTGCGAATTGGCTGCATTCTGGTCTTCATTACTCCTTCTTGCAGTTCGGAAGTAACTAAGTTTAAGCGGCTGGATACTGATTTTAATGTATCGTCATTTTGGGTGTTTGCTGTTTGGGTATTGGCAAATTCTAAGATTTGGTTGCGGCACAAAACGAGTTCGCCTACTAAGTTCATTAGTTTGTCCAGCAAGCCGACATCTACTCGGATTGCAGTATCGGAAATTTTGAATTTGTCACCCTCGGTATCCGCAGCATTTACCTGTTGGCTGGTAGTATTGGTAGCAGAGGGAATTAGCAATTGCTCGATCGACAATAAAGCATCTGCATACAAATGTTCTCGTGTCAACTCTGACTTTTCCGGTTCCTCGATCGCAACTTCTGGAGTTACTGAGTTGGATTGGGCGATCGCACTCGGTGACAATTCAGATGCAGTACCGCCGGATTCTTGGAGTTGCAAAAGTCGATCGAGCAATGCGGTGTGGGCGATAGGGCTTTCTTCTCCCGTCTTTTCCAGGGCTTCCATGTGCGATCGTACCGCGTCGATTGTCTCCAGCAAAGCGCTAGTAATATCGGGAGTCATCGTCAAAGTGCGATCGCGCAAGAGGCTGAGCAAATTTTCTCCTGCGTGCGCCACAGACTCCAGTTTTTCCACCCCCAAAAAACCGCTATTGCCTTTAATCGTGTGCAAACCGCGGTAAATCCGATTCATCACCTCTCTATCGGCATCATTTTTTTCTAAAGCTACTAAATCCTCCTCAATTTGGTTTAGGTATTCGTAGCCTTCAATCAGAAATTCCTTTACATCTTCATCAATTTCCATCGAGCCAGTTCCTTATTCATCGGTTTGACGCTGGATTAAAATAGGGTGCATCTGGTTTTGGCAAATATATCCGTAGGGGCGAAGCATGACCGCAGTCAATATGAGATGATAACTAATAACTTATATGCGGTCATGCTTCGCCCTCTTCAAAAACCAAATGCACCCTTAAAATAAATTATCGAATAGTTAAAAACTGTAGTGCGCCCCAGTCAGTGGATTTTAGATTTTAGATGGACTCCTCTAGATCGATCTGGGAGCTTGAACTATTGTCTAAAATTTTGAGTTCGACCCTCGTGAGTGCACGTGGCACGGTAGCCGTTATTGGGCGGGATCAGCTTTATTCGCGATCGTGCGATCGTAGCTAAATCATTGCCAACTTGACCTCACAAGTATACTATATCTATACGAATTAGCAAAAATTATTAACATCGCAGCCCCGCAGTCGTGTTTTTGAACTCTGGCAACAAAAAATCTGTATCAGGGTTTACCGCACCAACTGCCAAGGAAAATGCACGACTTACACACTCTTAGCGCGCTCAAACCCCGTTTCTTCCTAAATGCCTGTCCCCAAACCTCTTATTTATCGTATAAACCGGGTTTATTTAGCCAGCGATCGGATAGAAGCTGGCAGAATAAATGAATATAATTTTTCTGGATTGTTACCTCCCAAGCTTTTTTTTGATAACTTCTGAAGTATACATAAATTTCGTCACTTTTCCACCTACAGAAAATGCTAGAACAAATAGAACAAGCGCAACAAAGATTCAACGTCCTCGATCGCGTTCCCATCGGATTGTGCGTGATCGCTCGCGATTTTACCGTGCTGTTTTGGAACCGGACACTAGAGCAGTGGACAAAGCTGCTCAAAAAAGAAATAATCGGAACTAACCTAAAAACTCACTTTCCCCAACTCGAAGAACCTAAATATCAAACTCGCTTAAAACAAGTATTTAACAATGGCTTGCCTACCGTATTTTCTCCGCAACTACACCAGTCCCTGATTTCATCAAATTTACCCAACGGCAAACCGAGAATTCACAACACAAACGTCACTCCCATACCAGCCATCAAAGGAGAAGGTTTTTATGCTTTAATCGCGGTTCAAGATGTTTCCGAAGTAACGCAGCGCATCCAAACCTATCAGCAAGAAATTAAACACCGATTAGTAATAGAAGAAGAACTTAAACGCGCCACAACTGACGCCGAAGCTGCCAACCGAGCCAAAAGTGAATTTTTGGCAATGATGAGCCACGAAATCCGCACGCCGATGAACGGAGTCATCGGCATGACTGAGCTGTTGCTAGATACGCAACTTTCGCCAAACCAGCGCAATTTTGTGAATACAATTCGTACCAGCGGCGATTCTTTGCTGGCAATTATTAACGACATTCTCGACTTTTCTAAGATAGAAGCAGGCAAGCTGGATTTAGAACAAGAACCGTTTAATCTCAGAAACTGTGTCGAAGAAGCTTTAGATTTAGTCGCGATGAAAGCTGCGGAAAAACAGCTAGACTTAGCTTGCGAATTGGATGCCAGTGTTCCCGCCTTCCTGTACGGAGATGTCACCAGACTTCGCCAAATATTGATAAATTTGCTCGGCAATGCTACCAAATTTACCGAAGCAGGTGAAGTGGTAGTTAAAGTAACAGCAAAACCCATTGCTGATACTGCTGTAGAAGTTACGCAAACTAACTCAATTTCTCAGGTAAACATTAGGCTCGATAGCGAAGAATCCAGTCAAAAACCTGCTTTAAATTCTTCTGTATCAGATTCGGATGCTGCCGATTCTAAATCTCTAGAACCATCAGAAATTAGTAACTACGAAATTCAATTTATTGTGAGGGATACAGGCATCGGAATTTCGCCCGATCGCAAAAACATACTATTTAGAGCCTTCAGTCAAGTTGACAGTTCCACAACTCGCAAATATGGCGGTACTGGCTTGGGCTTAGCCATCAGCAAACGCCTCAGCGAAATCATGGGCGGCACTATGTGGGTAGAAAGCGAAATCGGCAAAGGTTCTAAATTTTCTTTTAGCATCAAAGCTCAGCCAGCACCGGCTAATGAAGAAATATTAAACCTGAATTTACCCCAGCCTCAACTAGCAGGTTTGCGACTGCTGCTAGTTGACGACAATCCCACAAACCGCAAAATTCTTACCCTGCAAGCTATGTCTTGGGGAATGGTTGTCCGCGCAGCAAAATCTGGCGCGCAAGCGCTGAAAGTGCTGCAATATGAAACTATGTTTGACATAGCGATTCTAGACTTTCATATGCCAGAAATGGACGGCATTACTTTAGCTGAAAAAATTCGAGAATTTCCTCAAGGTAAAAATTTACCTTTAATGATTTTGAGCTCTGGGGGCAGGCCATCTCGCCGCGAAGTTCAAGGGCGAGTTGAATTCGCAGCTTTTGTATACAAACCAATTAAGCAAGCACAGCTCCATGAAGTTTTGCTTCGCATCTTGGGCGGGGAATGCAGCACAATTCAACCGTGTTTTTCGCAGCCTCAATTTAATTCACAATTAGCCGAAACACTGCCTTTGAAAATGCTGTTGGTAGACGATGTAGAACTCAATCAAATGGTAGCAGGGCAGATGTTGCAGAAGTTAGGTTACAGTGCAGATTTTGCCAGCAGCGGACAAGCAGCTTTGGATGCTTTGGAGCGTTCGGAATACGATATTGTGTTTATGGATATGCAGATGCCAGAAATGGACGGTTTGGAAACTACTCGCCTGATCCGCCAGCGATTTTCGGGAAATTTAATATTAGAAAATCCTGCTCCAGAATCTGGATTTTCTGCAACAGACGAGCAATCTCCCAATCCAAAATCGACTTCTCCTTGGATAATTGCAATGACGGCTAATGCGATGCAGGGCGATCGCGAACTTTGTTTAGATGCTGGCATGAATGATTATATCAGTAAGCCGGTGCGAGTCCAGGCCATAGTTCAGGCGATCGCGCAGTACGATCGACAAACCGGGCGATCCAAATCCTATTCAGAGCTTAACAATTGGCAGACTCAGCCGACAGACTCTACTTCCCAAGCTCAGCCTGGAAACGAAATGAAAAATGTTGCACCCGCAGTTGATGAAACTGCGTTGGAAGAGTTAAAGCATTTAATCGCCCGCGCAGGTGTTTTGATTTCACAAATTGAAGCTGGAAGTCAATCGGGAGTGGCAAATTTTCCTCCTAATTCTGGGGAAATTGTAGCGGGTACTAATAACATTAAATTTCAGACTTTACCTGCTGTGACATATCCCAAATTAGAGGAAGAAAACTCTCAAGCTTTACAGCCAGCACCACCGCAAAATTTTATACCCGAAACAGCAAAATTGGAAATAGAATTGCCGCCTCTTGACAGTCAAACTTTTGAAGAATTGACGGAGTTACTGGGAGAAGAAGCTGAAGAATTTTGGATCGAGCTAGTAGAGAAATTTTTGGAAGTTGCACCGCCAAAATTGCAGGAACTCGCCGATGCTGTCAATCAATTGAATGCTCCCGCAATTAAAGCCTCGGCTCACGCTCTTAGAGGTGCTTGTACGACAGTCGGAGCCATGCCTTTGTTTCAATTGTGCGCGCAGCTCGAAGAGATGGCCCGGAAGAAAACTCTCTCAGGTAGCGAGGTTCTGATGTGCAAAATTGCAGCCGAATATCAGCGGGTAAAAGCGGCTTTGCCATCTAGTTGATTGATATATAGCGGTTTTCAGAAAGATGAGGTATGTTGTTGGGATGCGAGCCCTCTTAGTTTAATGGTTATACAAGCTGTCAGTCATACCTCACTTTTTTGAGAAAGGCTATAGCAGAAGGAAGTTCGGCAACGGATTTATTTGTAGCATCTCAATGAGTCAATCGTGGACGCAAGTATCACAATACTTAAAGGTTTTTTAGGTACGTTGTTGCGCTTGAGCGCTCAAGCGCAACAACGTACCTTTTTTAAAGTGCCACTTGTCTCCAGGAGTGTGAGCGTAAAAAGCAAAAATGATTGACAAAAGCAACCCGATATGATGTGTCGGTGGCGCGGGACGATCGATCGCCCGTTTTCCGCAAAATCTTCAACATTTAGGCCATTTAGCCAATTGCGAAAATTTAAAATTTCTGACATATAGCCTTTCTCAAAAAGATGAGGTATGGCTGACAGCTTACATAACCGCTGAAATCAAGAGGGCCCAAGCCCAACAACGTACCTCATCTTTGTGAAAACCGCTATAATCTGATAGAATTCTCAACACGATCTCAATAGCAACGTGACGGCTCAATTGCTAACTTTTCAGATACTGTAACAAATTACCAGTATAAAAAGTTACAAATCATCCGTTCAGTTGCTGAGTTAAATGCTCAATACTCTATTGAGTAGGAGATTATAAAGTTGTTAAAAATAATCAGAGTGCGATCGATCTACAGTAAACTCATCCATTTCAACGCAGAAATTCAATCTGCTTCTGAGTGAGAACTGGATGCTATTTTCACAATAATTATGATTAGTGCTGACTTTAGAATAAACTCGCAAACGACGCCTCAAATTCTGATCGTCGATGACGAAGCAACCCAGCAGCTATTTACCCGCCGGATTATGGAAAAAGAAGGCTACCGGGTAATTGAGGCATCAAACGGACAAGAATGTTTGGACATTTGTCAAGAAACTCTCCCAGATATTGTCCTATTGGATGCGATGATGCCTGTAATGGACGGTTTTACTTGCTGCGCTCAACTCCAGGCTAATCCCCAAACGCAAAAAATTCCGGTGCTGATGATTACAGCACTAGATGACAAAAAATCTGTCAATCAAGCTTTTGAAGTAGGAGCAACAGATTATGTGACGAAGCCGATTCACTGGCCAGTGCTGATTCAGCGAGTGCGGCGCTTGATTCAACAGTCTCAACTTTACCGGCAGTTGATGGAAAGCCAAGAGAAAACTCAAAAATTATTACTGAATATTTTACCAGAGTCGATCGCACTCCGGCTCCAAGAGGAATCAACCCCAGACTTGGTAATTGCCGATCACTTCCCCAGTGTCAGCGTCTTATTTGCTGATATGGTAGGCTTTACCAAGCTTGCCTCAGAAATGCCTCCTATTGAATTAATTGTCAAACTCAATTCTATTTTCTCAGAATTTGACCAGCTAACTCAGGAATACGGGTTAGAAAAAATTAAGACTATTGGGGATGGCTATATGGTAGCATCTGGATTGCCCATCCTCCGGGACGATCATGCTGACGCGATCGTGCAAATGGCCCTAGCCATGCAGCAAGCTATGACGCGGCTAAACACACAAACAAAAGAATTTCACAGCCTGCGAATTGGCATTCACTCCGGGCCTGTGGTTGCAGGGGTCATCGGAACTAAAAAGTTTAGTTACGACCTTTGGGGCGACACGGTAAACACGGCAAGCCGCATGGAACAATATAGTTTTCCCGGCTGCATTCAAGTGACAGAAGACACTTACAAGCAGTTGTCCAAAAAACATTTGTTTGCAGAAAGAGGAATGATTGATGTTAAAGGCAAAGGTAAGATGAAAACTTACCTCTTAGATTGTTCAGAAAATCTCAACAGATGTACTGCATAATATCAATTCCGGTATTACCGTCAGGTGATTGTTGACGGTTGTCAGTTGACGGTTGTCAGTTGACGGTTGACGGTTGACTGCAAGCCCGATGCCCGATGCCCGATGCCCGATGCCCAATAATTAAAGTTAAGGAGCGCGCCAAAATGGGTTTAGTTTTAATTGTAGATGACGCAGCATTCTCTCGGCGGATGATTCGCAAAGCTGTTGAAGAAGCCGGACATCAAGTGATAGAAGCAGCCAACGGACAAGAAGGCTTAGATATGGCTGCATCCAAGTCGCCAGACTGCATGATGACAGATTTGTTAATGCCAGAAATGGACGGTTTCGCCTTGCTAAAAGCCCTGGGCGAAAAAGGCTCTAAAATTCCAGTCATCGTACTTTCAGCAGATATTCAAGACAGCGCTAGGCAGAAGTGCGAAGAATTGGGAGCATTTATGATGCTGAAAAAGCCCCCAAAAGCTCCCGAGATTCAGGCTGCAATCCAAAAAGCTCTGGATAGCAAATAGGAGATATCAGAGTGGAGCTAACAGCAGATGAAATAGATGCTTTGAAGGAGCTAATCAATATTGGCGTGGGAAGTGCCGCTGGAATGTTGAATGAAATGATTCAATTTCCGATCCAGTTGCAGATTCCAGATATTGACCTTGTATCCGCGAATGAGCTGCGAAGCGAATTAAAAAAACGCTTCGGGATAGAGCCTCTTTCCACGGTGCAGCTAGGCTTTAACGGCTCATTTAGTGGCAGCGCCCAGCTACTTTTTCCTACCGAAAGTGCAGTGAATTTAGTTTCTGTTCTCACTGGTGAAGAAAAAGGAAGTCCTGACCTTGATTCTCTCAAAATTAGTACCCTCAGTGAGGTGGGGAATATGATCATTAACGGTGTCATGGGCTCAATTGGCAACGTTCTAGACCAACCGTTAGACTATGAGGTTCCCTATTACGCAGAGGAAGAAATTGAGGAGTTACTGTTAAAAGAAAAGTCTCTCGATACCGGGAGCGTGCTGTTGGCTCCAGCTCACTTTAGTATTGAAGAACTGCAAATTCAAGGAGACATTTTGCTGTTTTTCGATGTGGGTTCGTTTCAAATGCTGCTGAAGGCGATCGCCGCGGCATCTTAAATACCGCAAATATTCCTCATGCAAACCGGATGTTTTGTGTCCCAGACTGTAAGCACAGAGCGCGTTTCGGGCTGCCAGTACCGAGAATGTGTGACGTAAAGTACGCGCGTGCAAAGCTATCCCGTAGGGAATCGCCCTCCCTGATAAATTGTATAAAACTAAGTAAATCCACCTAATTAAACGTAAAATAGGGAGCGCTAAAAAGCTTGCTGTGTATGTTTTCAGAATTCTCTCGCGACGATAACTAAAACCTACTTCTTTCTTTCTTTCTTTCTTTCTTCCTTCTTCCTTCTTCCTTCTTCCTTCTACTTACCTAAAACATGGATACACAAAATCAATCAACAGCCTCAGAATCTCCCGAAATTGACTCGGATCCCAGCAATTTGGTAGCGACAACAATTGCAGGGACAGCAGAGAGTTTCAGCAACCAGTACCAACAGCAACTGATTATCGCTCTGGCAGCAGTCAGAGATGGCGACTTTAGCGTTCGTTTACCCGCCGACAACGGCTTGGGTGAAATTGCCAAAGTTTTCAATGAAATGGTGAGTGTCAATGAAAAATTTGCTGACGAAATAGAGCGCGTCAGCCAAGCAGTTGCCGAAGAAGGCAAAGTACCAAAATCAAGAGAAATTAAAGAATTTAAAGGTTCTTGGGTTAGCAGTATTGACGCGGTAAATGCAACGCTAAACAGCTTAGTTGCGCCGACAATAGACATAGCGCGAGTGCTGCACGCTGTAGCTAAAGGCGATTTGTCCGAAAAATTTAGCTTAGAGTTTGAAGGCAAACCAATCAAAGGATTGTTCCGCCGCATTGGGACTACTCTCAACAAAATGGTAGACCAATTAAATAGTTTTGCTTTAGAAGTAACTCGCGTCGCCCGCGAAGTTGGTAGCGAGGGCAAATTGGGAACCCAAGCAGAGGTAGAAGGGCTATCGGGTATTTGGCAAGAACTGACGGCAAGTGTTAACTTGATGGCGGCAAATCTGACTCATCAAGTACGAAATATTACTAAGGTTGCAACGGCAATTAGCGTCGGCGATTTGAACGAAAAAATTACCGTTGAAGCGGAAGGGGAAATTTCGCAACTGAAAGATACTCTCAATCAAATGGTTGACAGTCTCAACGATTTTGCAAAAGAGGTGACGCGGGTAGCAAAAGAGGTGGGAACTGAGGGGAAACTTGGGGGTCAAGCACAAGTTCACGGAGTAGCTGGTGTCTGGAAAGATTTAACGCAAAATGTTAATCTAATGGCGAGCAATCTTACCAATCAAGTACGCAATATTGCGGAAGTTACTACGGCGGTAGCTCATGGAGATTTGTCTAAAAAAATTACTGTAGAAGCTGAAGGCGAAATTCTGGATCTGAAGAATACGATTAATGAAATGACTGTTCAGCTTAATGAGTTTGCTTTAGAAGTTACGCGAGTTGCTAGGGAAGTTGGCGTTGAGGGCAAATTGGGAGGTCAAGCAACTGTTGATGGTTTGTCGGGTACTTGGCTGAGTTTGGCTGGTAATGTGAATATTATGGCGGCTAATCTTACGGAGCAAGTTCGGAGTATTGCGGAAGTTTCTACTGCTGTGGCTAAGGGAGATTTGTCGAAGCAAATTACTGTGGAAGTTCAAGGAGAAGTTCTGGAACTGAAAAATACGTTGAATACTATGGTTGACCAGCTTAATACTTTTGCAGATGAAGTAACAGGGCTGGCGAAACAGGTAGTTGCAGGACAGTTGGGAGGGCAGGCGACAGTTCCTGATATCAGCGGGACTTGGAAAGATTTGACGGATAATGTTAATCTGATGGCGGCTAATTTGACGAGTCAGGTACAACATATTTCTCAAGTTGCGATCGCAGTTAGCAGTGCTTCGGAGGAATTGATTAGCGAAAGCCAAAATATGGGGGCGGCGGCTGAAGAAACTTCGGCTCAAGCAGGGACGGTATCTGCGGCGGCGGATTTAGTTAATAGCAATACTCAATCGGTGGCTACCGGCATCGAGGAGATGAATGTGAGTATTAAGGAAATTGCTAAGAATGCTTCGGAAGCTGCGACGGTTGCTAATTCGGCGGTGAGGATGGCGGAAACTACGAATCAAACTATTACTAAACTCGGCGTAAGTAGTGCAGAGATTGGTAATGTTGTCAAGGTGATTACTTCGATCGCCCAACAGACTAATTTGCTGGCTCTGAATGCTACAATCGAGGCGGCTCGGGCTGGAGAAGCGGGCAAGGGTTTTGCGGTGGTGGCGAATGAGGTGAAGGAGTTGGCGAAACAAACGGCGGCGGCGACTGAGGATATCAGCAAGAAGGTGGAGGCTATTCAAGCTGATACTAAAAGTTCCGTGCAGGCGATCGCCCAAATTACTTCTATTATCAACCAAATCAGCGATTTCCAAACGACGATCGCCAGTGCAGTGGAGGAACAAACGGCTACAACTACCGAAATTGCGCGCAATGTCAACCAAGTTGCGATCGGTTCCTCGGAAATTGCCCGCAATATTACCAGCGTCGCCGATGCAGCGGGAAGTACCGCCACCAGTGCTAGCAATACTCAAAATTCTGCGATCGAATTATCGAAAACGGCCGCTCAATTGCAAGGACTTGTCAATCAGTTTAAGTATTGATTTGGATAATAGATAATGGGGAATTGATAATGGGTAATGAGTAATGAGTAATGGGTGAGTTAAGGTGGGCAATGCGCTCCCTAAATAATTAATTCCCAATTCCCAATTCCCAATTCCCAATTCCCAATTCCCAATTCCCAATTCTCAATTCCCTAAAATGAAAACCTACTCAAAACCAATTTCATTAATTCTGATTGGAGGCTTTTCGGATTCAGAAAATCAGACATTGCGCGAAACGTTAAAAGCAGACGAATATGTATTTGCCACAACTACAGATTTATACAATTGTTTAGATATTGCTGAGTGCCACCATCCCAAAGCTGTCATCCTAAATTTTGCAGCCATAGAACACAATTATTTAGCAATTATCCAATTCTTGCAATTATTAGAAATACCCACGATAATTCTCAGCGACGACTTAGCAAGGAATATGATTCAGTATTTGTCGCTGGCAGGAATATTCGCAACTCTCAAAAAAACTAACAATGAATTAGAATTGCGGCACACCGTCGCAACTGCGGCTTATCCAAATAACGCCGATCCAATTAATTCTCACAGTCAACTGCGGAATTTCAACCTAGCCAAGCTCGAAACCGGAAAACACACAAAATTACAGGATGTTGTCAACAAAGCCATCGGCACAGCAGTTTCTCAGATGAGCGAAATGATTGCGTGTGAGGTAGAATGTGAAATGCCTTCATCTCAAGCGCTGTCCCCGATATTTTTGCAAAAAAACCTGATTCAAACCTTGGGAAAAAACCTAATAGCTGTAGCGCAGCTTGATTTTAACGGCAATTTATCAGGTTCGGCTCAGATGTTGTTTTCCTGCGAGGCTGCTGATGCTCTTGTTTTAGCTCTCAACGGCGGCGGCGATGTAACCAGCGAGGAATTCAAGCAAGATAAGGCTGACATTTTGGGGGAAATTGGCAATTTAGCTATTAGCGGTATTGTCGGCACTTTTAGTAATACCTTAAAATACAATCTCGGTTATGTAGTTCCCCACTATATAGAAGGTTCAGCAGAGGAAATATTTAGCGCTATGAATTTTAATATGCGCTCAACAATTCTACTGTTTATGTCTCATTTTAAAATTATCGATCTTGGCGTAGAAGGCGATTTAATTCTGTTTTTTCAAGCTCGCTTACTGCTCGATCTGTTATTTCGAGTTTAATAGAAAATGTCCCAGATCAAGGTTTTAATTGTTGATGATTCTGTAGTGGTGCGCCGATTGCTAAGTAACGTACTCGACGGCGATGCAGCGCTGGAAGTTGTGGGGACTGCCCCTAACGGTAGAATTGCGTTAGCCAAGATTTCTCAGGTGAATCCAGATTTGATTGTGCTGGATGTGGAAATGCCGGAAATGGATGGTTTGGAGACGCTGGCGGCAATCCGAAAACTTGACAAAAATATTCCTGTAATTATGTTTAGCGCGCTCACAGAGTTGGGCGCTGTTGCTACTTTAAATGCTCTGGCGCTGGGTGCTACTGATTACGTGACTAAGCCTCATAATATGAAGAGCAAGGAAGCGGCGCTAGAACACATCCGCGAGCAATTGATTCCGAAAATTAAGGTTTTTTGCAATGGTTGCAAGATGCCAAAAGTGGGGAATATTCAAGTACCTAAGACTCACAATAATCCCACACCATTGCCAGTTAAATCGGGTTTGATTTCGTCGAATTCAGCGGTAAATTTTAAATCTAAAATCGAAATTGTAGCGATTGGGGTTTCGACGGGCGGGCCAAATGCTTTGGAAACGATTTTGCAGGATTTGCCGGCTAATTTTCCTGTACCAATTGTGATTGTGCAGCATATGCCGCCGGTTTTTACGAAGCGTTTAGCCGATCGACTGACAGAAAAGTGCAAAATTAGAGTGGAGGAGGCTGTGACGGGAGGTATTGTTGAGCCAGGAGTTGCTTGGATAGCGCCCGGTGATTACCATCTGGTTTTGGAAAAACAGGGTTTTGGGGTGCGTATTCGCACGCATCAAGAGGCGCGGGAAAATTCTTGTCGCCCTGCGGTTGATGTGCTGTTTCGATCGACTGCTAAGATTTACGGTGCTGGTGTTTTAGGTGTGGTGCTGACTGGAATGGGGCACGATGGGCTGCTGGGCTGTCAGAATATCCGGGAAGCTGGGGGTAGGATTATCGTTCAAGATGAGGCTAGCAGCGTTGTCTGGGGGATGCCGGGAAGTGTGGTTAATTCTGGTTTTGCCGATCGAGTGGTATCCTTACAAGACATGGCACGCGAAATTATCGATCGAGTAATGAGTCAGTAGTTATTTGTTATTTGTTATTTGTTATTTGTTATTAGTCATTTGTCATTTGTCTAGCAATAACTGATAACAAATAACCCGCAACCAATGCCCTACGCAGGCCTTCTTCCCGATGCCCGATGCTTTTAGGCCCAATTCCCAATGCCCGATGCCCAATTCGCAATTCCCAATTCCCTATTACCAATGTCTCGACCAACATTATATATTGCCATCACCAATCATGGATTCGGCCACGCTGTCCGAGTTTCCTCCGTAGCTGCAAAAATCCAAGAATTAAATCCAGATATTTTACTAATTATCACCACAACTGCACCTCGCTGGCTGCTAGAATCTTATTTTCCTGGTGATTTTATCCTCCGTCCCCGCGCTTTTGATGTCGGAGTTGTGCAGGCTGATAGCTTGCATATGGATAAAGAGGCGACTCTAGAAAAATTGCGGGAAATTCGGGAAAAGCAAAATTCGCTAATTGCAGGCGAAGTGAATTTTCTGAAGCAAAATCGCGTGGGTTTGGTGCTGGCAGATATTCCTCCTTTAGCAACGCGAATGGCCGCAGCGGCTGGGGTTCCTTGCTGGATGATGAGCAATTTTGGGTGGGATTTTATCTATCGAGATTGGGGCGGAGAGTTTGACGAAATGGCGGATTGGATTGGTGAATGCTTCGGAAAGTGCGATCGGCTTTTTCGTCTTCCTTTGCACGAACCGATGCCCGCTTTTCCTAATATTGAAGATGTCGGCTTGACTGGCGGCAATCCTCGCTACAGTAACGATCAAATTCGGGAAGTATTTGGAATTGAA
This sequence comes from Microcoleus sp. CAWBG27, assembly GCF_020883145.1. Lineage (NCBI taxonomy): Bacteria > Bacillati > Cyanobacteriota > Cyanophyceae > Oscillatoriales > Microcoleaceae > Microcoleus > Microcoleus sp. CAWBG27. The sequence goes on along the minus strand of NZ_JAHREU010000025.1, from coordinate 52,818 downwards.
TCACCGACGGAAAAAACTGTGTTGCTGACTTTTGGCGGACTGGGTTTAGAGGCAATTCCTTATCACAATTTACAGCAATTTAGCGATTGGCAATTTATTACCTTTGATGCGGGAGCTCCCGATTTGCCGAATTTGATTAGAGTCAAACATCAGCAGTTTGCACAATCTTTCCCAATTTTACCGCGCCCGGTCGATATGATGCCTGTCTGCGGCCGCATGGTTTCTAAACCGGGATACAGCACTTTTTCCGAAGCTTTGCGGATGGAAATACCTGTTGTTTCTATCATGAGAGATGGTTTTGCCGAAGCTGCTGTGTTGTTGGAGTGGCTAGAAAAGTATGCGGCGCATCAAATTGTGACGGCGGCGGAGTTTTTTGAGGGGGATTGGGGGTTTTTGCACAAGCCGCTGCACCCGCCCCGTTTGTCGGATAAGTTGGATAAGCACGGTACGGAGGCGATCGCCCAAGCTGTGGTAGATTATTTTAAAGAGAGCGATTAGGATGACGGTGATTGAATAGTTTTGCAAACAATCTCATCCAAAATCTAAAATCCCACATCCCAAATCTCAAATCGAATGACGGCGATTGAAATCGCGCCTATACAAACAATGTCGGCATCCGCCGACTGAAGAGTTTTGCAAACAGTCTCATTGAATGTTTAAAATATTAGATGGTTCGATCGTTCGGACTTGAGTCCTCTCTTTTTTGAGGACTGAAGTCCGAACGATCGAACCTTATAATCGTTGTTTTACCGGATATGATATGCTTCATCACCAGGAAATACTCAAAATTAAAACTACAGGCAAGTCTCTGTACAATATCAGTCTTAAGATAGAAGATGTCGTAGCAAATTCAGGTATTAAAACGGGACTTTGTAGCTTATTTTTGCGCCACACTTCTGCTAGCTTGGTAATTCAAGAAAATGCTGACCCGGATGTACTGACGGATTTGGCTAATTTTTTAGCTAAACTGGTACCGGAGGGCGCAACCTACATTCACGATGCGGAAGGCCCAGACGATATGCCGGCGCACATTCGCACTGCACTGACTCATACTTCCGAACAAATCCCGATCGCACGCGGTAGATTATTGTTAGGAACTTGGCAGGGAATTTACCTCTGGGAACACCGCCAGCGGGGCAATATTCGCGAATTAGTTGTTCATGTCAGCGGTGTTTGATTGGATGGGCATGGGGCATGGGGCATGGGGCATGGGGCATCGGTAATTGGTAGCCCCTTACAAATAACTAATAACTAATGATTAATGACTAATGACTAATGACTCCTGACTTTATTTATTAGAAAGTTCAATCGGAATTTGCACTTCACTGATTTTCAGTGATTCCGCTGTCATGGGCGAATTGTAAAAAAAGCGGCGCGGCGGCCCGACTATTTCGTATTCGGGATGTTGTTGAAGCCAGTCTTTGAGTTGGGAGAGGTTATTTTCGTAGCTTTCCCAAGTGTAGGCGCCGCCCACGCCGATACTGACAACAGTCATCGGTGAAGTATCGGTGACTTCCACAGCAGAGTTAACGCTGCTGGGGGCGATATTTGGTGCGGGATACAAGAATGAAACTTGTGCAACAGGAATTGCATCGATTTGCTCGGAAGTTGCAGTGTAGCGCGCTTCTACTGGCGTTGTCATCGCAATTTGGTTGTTGCTGATGTGTTGAAATAAGGGATTGAAAGCAATTCCAGTTGCTTGTCGCAAATCGCCCGCGTGGGTGTAGGTGACAGCGCGGTACTGAGGATATTGCTTAACTTCTATGACGCCAATATTTGCGGGCTCGGGAAATCCACTTGGTAATACCATTTTTGATGTTTGTTTTGAGGTTTTACACTAAACAATGAGGAAAGACTTACTCAGCAAGGGTTTTAAACTTGCGGGCAGTTGCATTGTTTTTGGCAACTGTTATAAATAGGTTGAGATTGTTTGCAGACGATCGCTCTAGTGGCACAATCAGTTTAGCAGTTATTCAGGGTGCTGCTAACTGTCGATCGCCTACAATTAAGTTTAGAGATTTATTAACTAACCTCGTAATAATACGGACGGCGCTAAGTAAGCAGAGAAACATTAATCTAGTTGTCCTTGGAAAATTAACGTTTTTCAGGGGCGTCTGCTATTTTTGTCGGAAAATATTCCGCTGTGAAGTCGATCGAGCTGTGCGTTCTCAGCTATTCTCACACCGATCGGGTTCAAATACAGGGTCAATTATATCGCTTTCAGGGAATGACATATGAACAAGATTCTAGTGATTGAGGACGATAGAGTAATTCGCGAGAATATTCTCAAACTCCTCAAAGCTGAAGGTTTCGACGTGACGGGTGCAGAAAATGGAGCCCTAGGCTTAAATGCGGCGGTGTCAAATCTTCCTGACGTGATTCTTTGCGATGTAATGATGCCGCAACTTGACGGCTACGGGGTGCTGGCGGCATTGCGATCGCATCCTGTTACTGCTACAGTACCTTTTGTGTTTCTGACTGGTAAAGCCGAGCGTTCTGAAATGCGCCAAGGCATGGAATTGGGAGCTGATGATTACCTGACTAAGCCTTTTACGAAAGCTGAACTTGTGGGCGCCGTATCGAGCCGCTTGAAAAAACAAGCAGCTTTGGCCAAACAGCAGAGTAATTTGCGATCGCAAAGCAACGAATTGCTGCAAGAAGCCGCAGATCAATTAGAGCAGATAAAAACAAATCTGTGCGGCGCCCTGGAAAGAGAAGAATTCCAAGTTTACTATCAGCCGCAAATCGATGTTCAGACTGGTCAAATTATGAGCGCCGAAGCTTTAGTGCGCTGGCTGCATCCAGAAAAAGGGCTGATTTCGCCCGCCGAATTTATCCCAGATGCTGAAGCAACTGGTTTCATTGTACAATTAGGCGAGTGGGTTTTGCAAACAGCTTGCAGGCAAATGCAACTTTGGCAAAATGCTGGTTTTTCGTTGCAGCAAGTAGCGGTAAATCTATCCCCGCGCCAATTTAACCAACCGGAACTCAGCAGCAGAGTTGCCGAAATTTTAGCAGAAATTGGTTTAGCACCGAGCAGTTTGGAATTAGAACTCACCGAAAGTATGATGGTGCAGGATGCCGAAAGTGCGATCGCCACTTTGCAACAATTAAAAGATTTAGGAGTTTCTATATCTATTGACGATTTCGGCACAGGCTATTCTTCCTTAAGCTATCTGACACAATACCCCTTCGATGTTTTAAAAATTGACCGCTGTTTTATCAGCAACATTACCGATGGTTGCACAAATGCAGCGATTGTGAAAGCGATTATTGAAATGGCGCACAGTCTCTGTCTTGAAGTAATTGCCGAAGGAGTTGAGACGGAAGCAGAAAGAGATTTTCTCTGGCGCTACGAGTGCGATGCTATGCAAGGATATTTGTTCAGCCCTCCCGTGCCGGCCGCAGATTTTGAGGAGTTGCTAGTCGAGGGGAAATAAGTTTTACTGCATCTATGCCTTTCCCAAAAAGATGAGGTACTCATGGGCATAGGGCATAGGGCATAGGGCATAGGGCATACCTCACTTTTTTGAGAACCGCTATACAATTTAAATGCAGTACAGCTTACTTATCGGCTACTGCCGCTCTTTCTGTCTCGATAAATATCAATAAAATCTTTGTAATTTCCTTTCTATCAAGACAGGTAATATACGAGGTTTGGGTAATAAATATTTATGATAATTTTAATAAAAATTTATGGCTGCACCTGACATAAATAGACTTAAAATGCTAACATAAAATCTCTGCTTTAGCGCCTACAAGTTCCTCCTGAGATAGAATCCGATTCCATCGTCCTGTATTAATCTCTATCTTCCCTCTCTGTGCCCTCTGTGTTCTCTGTGGTTAAATCATTCCGATACAACCGGAAAAGAAGCTAAAAAAAACAAATATTGCTCCAGGTTTCCAGCCAAAATTAAGAGTTCGATCTATGCTGTCACGATTTAAATCGCCAAAAGCAGATACGCAAAAAACCAAGCGACACAATCCCTCGCGGGTGCGCGATCATTTAGCAAACGAGCGCACTTATTTAGCGTGGATGCGAACAGCGATCGCCCTGATGGGTTTTGGCGTCGTCATCGTCCGCCTGCGCGCCTTCCACCCGCCTCTTTTGCCAACTCCCGGTAACGGCTGGAAGTTGGGTTTGCTGTTTTCTGTGGTGGGTTTACTGACAGTGTTAATTTCCACTCAGCACTACTTTGCTGTCCGCCACGATATCGATTACGATACTTACGAGCCTACGGACAGGTGGGTGCTGCTGTTTAGTTTGGCGATCGTACTTTTGGGTGCTGGAGTAATTTATTTTATCTTCTCAGTTCCCGGTACCGCAGCTACTTTCATGAGTCCCGAATAATCCGAGTGTTTCCTAAATACATCCAAAAATATATAGCCTTTCTCAAAAAGATGAGGTATAACTGGCAGATCGTATAACCGCTTAGACTAAGAGGGCTAAAGCCCAACAACGTACCTCATATGAGAGCTAGATCCGCTATATCTAAAAGTGCGATCGCCCCAGATATTTCCTTCAAACCGATGACAGTAGACGAGGAAAAACTCAAGCAGGAAAATCTGTCAAAGGCGATCGATCGCTCTGCAAACGAACGCACCTTTCTCTCGTGGATGCGAAGTGCGATCGCCCTCATGGGTTTTGGCGTCCTGATCGTGCGGTTTCGCGTCGTGCAAATCCCCATACAGCACCGTCACGGCACGGGTTGGAAGTTGGGTTTAGTCTTCTCTCTGGTGGGTTTAGCAACCGTGTTAATCTCAACTAGAAAATACTTTATCGTCGGTCACCAAATTGACGAGAATACCTACGAACCGTCAGATGGGTTGATATTTCTCTTCAGTTTAGCTGTTGGGTTGTTGGGGATGGGAGTAATTTTTTTTATTTTTGCAGCCGCCGTAAGTTCGCGCAGTTTTGTTATCCCCAATTGATTGCACAAAGCATTGATACCATTTCTAGTAAATCACCCGTCACAAAAAAGGTTCGTAGTGAGGACTTTAGTCCTCTGATTTATGCGGACTAAAGTCCTCACTACAAACCATATCAAAAAGGTTCGTAGTCAGGACTTTAGTCCTTCTTCCTGAGGACTGCGCTGAAAAGTTGCCAGATGTGGGAGTATCAGCAATATTTGAGATATGGCACTATTCTCAATAAGCTATTGAATAGCGGGCGGGACAGCCCACAATCAAATTAATTCTTTGTGGAACAGGCAAAACGGCTGTTGTTGAGAATGGTGCCATATCTCCAAAAAATCGGACTCGACGGTTGAAACCGCCTCAGAGTCAAACTCTCGTCTAGGGCAAGCCGGCTAAAGAACAAACAGCGTTTTTGGGCCAGATGATGTGCGGCCAGGGCGACATAGAAGATTTCAGCTACGAATCGATCTATCTGAAGTGCGATCGCCCGCAATTTATATGACAATAGTTATTTCAACAGCCTACAGGCCTCAGCTTTGACAAATTATCAGAATAGTAAATTCTAACAAAAACACCACTATGGGAAAACCAACAGGCTTTATCGAATTCTTGCGCGAATTGCCCTCCGAGCTCTCACCAGCCGAGAGAGTCCACAACTGGGACGAGTTCCACCTCCCGATGGAGGAAGACAAACTCCGCAGCCAAGGCGCGCGCTGCATGGACTGCGGTATCCCATTTTGCCACACGGGCACCATCATCAGCGGCATGGCAAGCGGCTGCCCGATTAACAACCTGATTCCCGAATGGAACGACTTAGTATATCGGGGACTGTGGAAAGAAGCCCTAGACAGACTCCACAAAACCAACAACTTCCCCGAATTCACCGGCAGAGTCTGTCCCGCACCCTGCGAAGGCGCTTGCGTGCTCGGCATCAACAACCCGCCTGTCACGATTAAAAATATCGAAGCGTCGATTATCGATAAAGGCTGGGATGAAGGCTGGATTACCGCCGAACCACCAGCTAAACGCACCGGCAAAAAAATCGCTGTTATCGGTTCCGGGCCCGCTGGTTTGTCGGCTGCGGCGCAATTGAACAAAGCCGGTCATTTGGTAACTGTATACGAAAGAGCCGATCGACCAGGCGGCCTGCTAATGTATGGCATCCCCAACATGAAGCTAGACAAAGAACAAGTCGTGATGCGCCGCCTGAAAGTCCTCGAAGACGAAGGCGTAACCTTCATCTGCAACACCGAAGTCGGCAAAGACTTACCAGCAGAACAACTGCTAAAAGAATACGACTCCGTTGTCCTCTGTACCGGCGCCACCAAACCCCGCGACTTGGGAATTGAAGGGCGGGAATTAAAAGGCATCCACTTCGCAATGGACTTCCTCACCGCCAACACCAAAGCAGTTTTAGACAAAACCACCAACGATAACTTCATATCAGCCGCCGGCAAAGATGTCGTGATTATCGGCGGTGGCGACACCGGCACCGACTGCGTGGGCACCTCCATCCGCCACGGCTGCAACAGCCTCGTACAGCTTGAAATCCTGCCCAAACCGCCCTCGGAACGCGCCGCCAACAATCCTTGGCCGGAATGGCCGAAAGTCTACCGCTTGGACTACGGCCAAGAAGAAGCCGCGGCCAAATTCGGCGACGACCCCCGCGGCTATCTCACCACGGCGACGAAGTTCGAGGGCGACGAAAACGGCAATGTCAAAGCTGTGCACACCGTTGAGGTAGAGTGGGCGAAAAACGAAAAAGGGCAGTTCATTCCCAAACACATCCCGGGTACAGAAAAAGTGTTGCCGGCCCAGCTTGTGTTGCTAGCAATGGGCTTCCTGGGCCCGGAACAGCCGCTGCTGGATGCGATGGGATTGGAACGGGACGCGCGCAGCAATGTGAAGGCGGAGCACGAAAAGTATACAACTAGCATTCCGGGAGTTTTCGCGGCGGGGGACTGTCGCCGGGGTCAAAGTTTGGTGGTTTGGGCGATTAACGAAGGGCGCGGCGTGGCCCGGGAGTGCGACCTTTATTTGATGGGTGAAACCGATTTGCCTTAGTTGGTAAGGGCGATCGAACTTATTCAATTTCCGCTAATTTCTGGGTCGGTAGGGGCGGGTTCACCAAGATTTTGAGCAAAAAACCCAAAATCTGGTAAACCCGCCCCCAACATTAATATTTGGGTGGGGTGGGGCGGGTTTAGATGATTTGTTGCTTGGTGTCAGATATTTTGGTGAACCCGCCCCTACATTTTTTGCTAAAATACAATTACATAGACAACATAAATTTGATAAATTGTTCAGGTTGCCCGCAACAAATCTACGACATTAAAAACCTATGACTGCTCATCCTGTCAACCGCGCCACTACACTCAAAGCTGCTTATCAAATTTGTAATGTCGAACCCTTAGAAGGCGATGACCTCGATCGCTATTATGTTAACTTATCAGGCGTTCGCAAAACAACAGCGATCGCAAGTGTGAATACCCGTTTAGATTTTCAAGAAGCCGAAAAGTATACCACAATCCTGTTTACAGGACATCGTGGCTGCGGCAAAAGTACCGAATTGAAGCTAATTCAAAAGGAGTGGGAAAAATATTATCGCGTCATTTATCTGGAGGTCAACGAAGAGACAGATATTAATGATGTCGGTTATACAGATTTTTATTTGATTACCATTAAGCAAGTTGAGTTTGAAATGCGTCGGCTGGGGCTGAAATTAGATCCTCGGCTGGTGGAGAATTTTGAGGCTTGGTTTAAGGATGTCACCCAAGAAACAGAACGAAGTGTTGAAAGTTCCGTAAGTGTCGAAGGAGAAGCAACTTTGGGGCCTGAAGCTCCATTTTTAGCAAAGTTGTTGGTTAAGTTACTGGCACAAATCAAAGGCTCTGACAAGCAGAAGAAAACAATTCGCCAAACCTTAGAAAAAGATATTTCTCGATTAAAAGCAGATATCAACTTACTGTTAAATGATGCTACCAAAAAACTGCGAAAAAAGTTTCCCCAATACAAAGGATTTCTGATTATATTTGACAATTTAGACCGCGTTCCTCCAGAGGTCGCGAATCATTTATTTTTTGATTATGCGGCTCAACTTCAACAACTAGATTGTACTATCGTTTATACAGTACCCCTTTCAGTTCTTTCTTCAACTAAAAACCTCAATAACAATTTTGGCAATCCTCACATTGTCCCGATGGTCAATATCTATGAGTTTAATCGAGATGATTGTGACTTAAATTACAACCAAACAGGCTTAGATACTATTGCTAGTTTAATCGAGCGCCGGGTTGAAGTTGACAAAATCTTTGAGTCTCGCGAACAATTGATGGAATTGGCAAAAGCCAGCGGGGGTCACGTTCGCCAACTCATGCAGATGATGCAGACGGCTTGTTTAACTGCCAGCACTAACGAGCACGATAAAATAAATGCTGAAGATGTTATTTATGCAATTAAACAAGAGCAATTTAATTTTGAGCGGTTTATTCCGCAAAGTCACTACCCAGTTTTAGCTGAAGTTTGTTTGACGAAAAATATTACTAAAGATGATGTCGGTCAATTAATGTTATTCAATACTTCGGTTTTGGAATACAACGGCAAAAATCGATGGAACTATCCGAATCCGGTAGTCAAGCAAAGTGAAGAATTCCAAAAAGCTCTTCGAGATGCGAGAGAATCTAATGTCAACCCAGAATAATAGAGATTTAGAAATTAGGCAATTTATATCGCGAAATCCGCAGGTATTTACTCAACTGTTGACGTTTGTTGATTTTTCGGATAAGTTTACAATTGGGTTTGTAGAAGTTAATTTTAATGCTGAAACTGATTTGTTAATTGAGGGTTTAAAAAATAATCCGATTTCTCAAGAAACTCAATTTGAAGTTTTGAATTTTGATGAAAATTTGCGTTTTCTCCGAGATGAAATTATCAAAATTTTACCTACCATTAAGCGAGAACCCAATAAAAAGTTAGTTTTAATTGTGCGGGGATTGGAAAAGTCGATCGGCAAATTTGGCGAATATCCTCCGGTATTACAAGACCTTAATTGGGTGCGAGATGCTTATAAAAAAAGCGTTCCCCATCCGATGCTGTTTGTTTTGCCCGACTATGCGATTACTCGTTTGGCGAAGTTTGCAGCGGATTTTTGGGCATGGAGATCGGGCGTATTTCTGTTTAAAACCACTCAATTTACTAGAGATGATGCCGTTGCTAGGACTCTCGATTCGGACAGGAGTTTTAGGACTTTAAAGACACCAGAAAAGCAAGAGCGAATTGAACTTTTAGAATCTTTGTTGATGGACTACAGTCCGAGTCATTCTGGAACGGAAAAAAATCCTAGTGCTTGCAGCAATATTTTACATCAATTAGGAGTTGCTTATCTCAGTCAAGGAAAGCCGGTTAAAGCAAGGGAGTATTTAGAACCAGCCTTGGAGTTGACAAAGGAAAGTGAAAATTTGTCGCTGCAAGCTGAAGTTTACAATGAATTGGGTGCGTCTTATCGGCAAGAGCGACAATTTTCGGCGGCAATGAGTGCCTATCAAGCATCGCTGGAAATCGCCCAAAAACTGGGAAATCGTCGCGGTGAAGCTAATGCTTTGTATTATTTGGGGAATGTGTGTCAGGATTTGGGAGATTGGCAGCAGGCTACTGTTTTTTATCGAGGATGTTTAGGAATTGAACAAGCAATCGAAGATATCTATTCTCAGGCTAGCACCTACCAGAAGTTAGGATGGGTGGCACAGGAAATGTGGAATCTGACTGAAGCTGAGCGTTATTATCAACAAGCTTTGGAAATTTTCAGCGAATATGAAGATCGCTCTGGAATGGCAACAAGTTGGGGAGTATTGGGAGATATCGAGCGAAATCGCGGCAATTGGGATGAAGCAGAGAGATTGTACCGACAATCTTTGGAATTAAGCACAGAATTGGACGATCGCTCTGGAATGGCAACAAGTTGGGGAGTATTGGGAGATATCGAGCGAAATCGCGGCAATTGGGATGAAGCTGAGAGATTGTATCGACAATGTTTGGAAGTTGAGACAGAATTGGGCGATCGCTCTGGGATGGCATCTTGTTGGGGAGTGTTGGGAGATATCGAGCTAAAACGTGGCAATTGGGATGAAGCTGAGAGATTGTATCGACAATCTTTGGAATTAAGGACAGAATTGGGCGATCGCGAAGGGATGGCAACTTCGATCGGTGGTCTTGGAGAAAATGAACTCAGTAGAGGTAACTTAGATGCAGCAGAACCGCTGTTACAAGAAGCTTTAGCGAAAATGCAAGAACTAGGAATGACTTGGCATATTGGTGAAGCTAACTACGATTTAGCACGACTTTACCGCCAGCGCAACAACCCAGAACTTGCCCAACAACATTACAACACAGCCCATCAAATCTTTCAACACTTGGGAGCGGCGAAAGACTTAGAAAGAATCGATCGAGAGTGGGAATCCGATTAATTTTACTCAAGAAATTCCCCCGGGGATAGGTGAAAAAACTCAGCTAATTTCTGAATTTGACTCACCGTCAGTTCCCTGTTACCATTCAAAACCTCAGCCGCCAGAGACTCAGTAGAAAAAATATCAACCAAGTCTTTTTCTGAAAGCTCAGCTTCAACCATCAAAGCCTTGAGCAATTTAATCCCTTTCAGCACAGGCATTGGCTCATATTTTTGTTCATAATCATAGACAAGAATACCCAGCACATTTAAGTAATCTCGGTCATCTTGCGTCAGTTTTCGGCGATCCAAAATAGAATTAATCCGATTTTGGGTGGCAATTAAGTCAGCTTCACAACTAATCGGGCGCGGGGGAAAAGCTACGATCAACTCAATGTAATCGCTACTAGGAGTTTTCAAACCAATCGTCATTTTTCCAATTCTCCTTATCGTATTCTGAATGAATTAACACACTGCGTATGAATACTTTTTGGTATTCATAATCTATAAAACAGATTAGTCGATAATTATTGCCACCAATATTAAAGACTGTAAAATTACCTACTAAGTCAGCGGAGGGAAAGACTTGGCGTACCTCAACAAAGTTTTGCCACTCAGCCTGAGAAGTACGCTGATACCATATTAATAGACTTGGTTCAGCATTGGGGTGTTTTTCCCAAAATTCTCTCAGTGGTTTTCGGCTGATGACACGCATTAGATAATTATTTTATTCCTTGTTTGATAAGTATCATAGCTTTTAAGGTGCGTCAGCTTGGAGATTTTTGATTGTTGATACTATTGTCGAAGCTGACGCACCCTACGATTACACGGATCGTCAACCAAAATTCAACGGATCGACATCAATAGTCAGACTAACAGAACGCGGCGTGCGATCGCGCAACCCGACCAAATCCGACAAATCCAGCGACTCATCCAAAGGTAACTTCAGCAAAATCTGCCACCGATAGCGGTTCGCTACCCGCATAATCGCCGCCGGTGCAGGCCCCAACATCTCACATCCCGGTACAGACAATCGCTGAATGTAATCCTGACAAGCAGACGCCAATTGTACCGCAGTCACCGCAACCTCCGCCGCATCCACACTACTCAACCGCAACAATATCAACCGCCCCGAAGGTGGATAATTTAGCGCCGCCCTTTCTGCTAATTCCGTCTCCACAAAACCCGCATATTCGTGCCGCCTAACTGCTTGAACGACTCGATGTTCGGGAGTATAAGTTTGAATAATTACCCGCCCCGGATCGTCACCTCTACCCGCACGGCCCGCAACTTGAGTTAAAGTTTGAAAAGCCCGTTCGCTGGCCCGATAATCGGATAAGTTAAGCAACCCATCAGCAGACACAACTCCCACCAATGTCACTCCAGCTAAATCTAACCCTTTAGTCAGCATTTGCGTACCCAACAAAATGTCAGCTTCCCCATTCGCAAATTGAGTTAACAATCGGCGGTGATCGCCCTTATTTCTAGTCGTATCGCTATCAAACCGAATCGCCCGCAATTCTGGAAACAATCTCGTTAATTCCTGTTCCACTCGCTGAGTGCCGCTACCGAAATTTTTGAAATAAGGAGAACTGCATTCTGGGCAATTTTGAGGGTGTCTTTCCGTGTGATTGCAGTAGTGACAGCGCAGGATTTCGGCTGTGCCTTCGCCGATGTGGTGATAAGATAGAGAAACATCGCAATTTGGGCATTCCATCACGTAGCCGCAACTCCGACAAGAGACAAACGTGCTGTGTCCTCGGCGGTGAATAAATAGGATGCCTTGCTGTTGTCTTGCTTGCAATTGTTCCAGGGCATTTTGCAAAGAAGTGCTGAAAATAGACCGATTCCCTTGCCGCAATTCTTGGCGCATATCGACTACTTCTACGGGCGGCATCGGGCGGGAATAAATGCGCGTTGGTAATGATAAATAATGGATAGTTGGTAACGAGTCATAATCCAGGCGCGTCCCCACCAACGTCTCTAAAGCTGGCGTTGCGGAACCTAAAATTAACGGACAATTTTCTAATTCGGCGCGCCATTTGGCAACGGTGCGGGCGTGGTAACAGGGCGCTGGTTGGTCTTGTTTGAAGCTGCTGTCGTGTTCTTCGTCGAGGATAATTAAGCCGAGGTGCGGTAATGGTGCAAAAATGGCCGATCGCGTGCCGATGACAATTTGCGGGGTTCCAGTCAGCATCTGGCGCCATGTATCGTAACGTTCGCCGTCGGATAGGGCGCTGTGGTACACGCAAATTTGCTCGCCGAACCGGGCGCGGAATCTGTCTGTCAGTTGCGGTGTCAGGCCGATTTCCGGGACGAGGACGAGGGCAGATTTGCCACTGGCTAAGATTGGGGCGATCGCCTGCAAATACACTTCAGTCTTACCAGAACCTGTAACGCCGTGCAACAGCACTTGACGGAATCCCGAAAAACTGTTAATAAACCCTAAAGCTTCAGCTTGAAAACGAGTTAAATTTTTCGGTGCATCGGGTAATTGAGCAATTCCGCGATCGCCCCTGAGAACTTCCCTTTGATCGATCACAACGCTACCTTTCTGTTCCAATTTTTTGACAACCGAAGCACCCGCGCTGCAAATTCTCAGCAAATCATTCATCCACATTTCACCGCCGCCGCGCCGCAAAACTTCCAAGACTTCTTGTTGGCGCTTAGTTAAATCGGTGACAAAGGCGCTGGGAATTAAAGTCACCGCCGGCTTGAGTTGTGGTTTCGGAGGATTGGGCGGTTCTAAATAACTTTCTACCCAACCGCGTTGCAATAAATCTTTCAATCCCCGATAACTTCCCTTGACTTGGCGCTGAAGGTATTGCCAAGTGTAATCGCCCTTTTTTTGAGCTTGCAGCAATTGCAAGATTTGACTTGCGGCGGGATTCAAAAATGTTTCGGCATTGGGAGAAACAGCATCTTTAATTAACCGAATCCGGCGCACGGAACGGCTTAATAAACCGGGTGGCAGCGAAGCTCTAATTACTTGAATTAATGTTGTACAATAATAAGCAGATACTCGTTCGAGCAATTCCCAATAAGTAGGCGGAAAAAAGCCCGTACTCACAACATCTTCGACATCTTTCACCCGCGCCGGATCTAAGTCTGCCGGCAGTTGAGAAACGAACCGAATCGCGATCGCCCCTACCTGTTGGCTGCCAAATGGTACGCTCAAAATATCCCCCGGCTGCACGTTCAATTCCGCAGGTAAGCGATAGGTAAATAACTTGTTTTCCTCCCCCGGCGAGTCCCCCGCGCCCCTGAAAGGAGAGTCCACCAAAACCTCGATCCACTCTGCCGGCGAAGTGGGGCGTTGCGGCGTTTTGCTGCTACCGTAGGATGCCCCGGCCTCTGCCGCGGAGGGGGTTGATAAACCAAAAGTGACAGTAGACATAGGGTTGCACATCATACTAGGAGGAGCGGCAGTCAAAGGGAGTTTTTATTATCCGTTCTATGAAACCTACTCAAATCTACTCATAGCGGATTTGATGTTCACTTCCTGCTTCTACCAAGGGAGTCGGCTCCTTCTTGTCCACAGGCTTAACTTCAGACCGAACTGGCCTTACCAGAGAATGAATAATGAGCCAAGTTAATCGCGGCATTTAAGTCACGATTAATAATTGCACTACAATTTTGACAATAAAAAACTCGTTCTTTCAGCGGCATTGACTGAATATTACCACAATTTGAACAAGTTTTTGATGACGGATACCAACGGTCAACCAATTCAACTATCGTACCGTACATGGCCGACTTATATTCCAGCTCGCGCCGAAATTCAAAGAAACCGCAATCTGAGATAGCAGCCGCTAATTTATGGTTGGCTATCATCCCACTTACGTTCAAATCTTCGATGCGAATGTGGGCATATTTTTTGCTAATTTCTGTCGTGGTTTTCTGCAAGAAGTCTCGACGTTGATTAGCAGTCTTCCCATGAATTTTGGCGATTCTACGATAATGTTTCTGGGCGTTATTGGATGCTTTTAGACCCAACTTTCTCTGGCCCAATTGCTTGTTGCGATTTCTCCACTGTGTTTTACTCAGCTTGGTTTTCGCTTTGGTGAGCGGACGGGGAGATTCGTAATAATTGCCATCGGAAAGAGTAGCAAAAGTTGACACACCCAAGTCAATACCTACCGTTTCAACAACTGGGTGAAACAAAGGTGGAATCTTTTGGGCTTTGATAGCGAAGGAAACATACCATTTATCGGCGGTTCGGGAGACGGTAAATGTCTGCGCCATACAAGGAAACGGGATAGCTTCTTTCAGTCTAAAAGTTCCTAAGGTGGGAATTTTAATTGACTTTTGCGGTTTGAGCAAAATTGTATGACTCCAGTCAGCAGTATCCACCGTAAAAGAGTCGCCATCTTTTTTCCTTTTGAACCTGGGGAATTTTCCTAATCCTTTAAAACATCGGGATAGTGCTTCACCGAAATGCCGGAATGTCGTTTTATAAACTCTGGAAGACAGAGTGGTAGTCCACTGATATTCGGGTAATTTCTTGACATGGTTGGTAAAAACTCGTTCAATTGCCGCTACTTTTTTACTACTAGGGCCTTGGAACTCTTTAACTCCTTGGTAAAGAGATAGGGCGTAGTTATAGCAAAATCTAGCATAACCAGAATGTCTTGCCATCAAGGTACGTTCTTTATGATTAAGTTTTAGTTCTCGCTTGATGGCGTACATAGCTGATTAAAATTTGTGAACGATTTCTTTAAGTTCGGCTGCTTCCGAAGGGGTTCACTTGCTCATTTAACCATCAAGTGCACACTTAATGGGCAAATTTAGTAAGATTTAGGTATATTTTTGTCAACTATTCTTACCCCTTGGGCAATCACCGAAAAGCTTGCGGTTCAAAAGCTGGTAGCATCTATTACCGGAAGCAACTCGCCTGAATCAAGCGCAATTGAATTATACATCTATTGTCACCAGTTTTCAAATTGTGGGTAAGTGAGTAGATTTAGGTAGAAATAGACAGATTTATTGAAACAGATGTCAGCCCTCAGTTTAGCTCGATCGATATCACAGTTTTCGATCGCAGGAAATACAGATTAAGACAGTGCAATGCCTTTCGCCGTCTCAATAATCGCCTGAAACCCGCTAGGGGTTTTCATCTCAAATCCGGTAATTACCGAATTATACCAAGTGCGAGCTTAAGAGCTCGCGAGTGTTAAAAACCAGCGAGTATTCAACACCAAGGAGTCAATAGCCGATATTTGTAAATTAGTCAAGTAAAAATAGCTGATATTAACTGCGGGATTTGGCGATCGGAATCTCGATCGCAAATTCAGTCCCTTCTCCCACTGTCGATATGCACTCCAACCTCCCACCGTGTTTGTCCACCACAATTTGATAGCTAATTGATAGCCCCAAACCTGTACCTGTACCCACTGGTTTTGTCGTAAAGAAAGGGTCAAAAATTTTGGTTTTAACTGCGTCATCTATTCCCGGCCCATTATCCTTAATACTAATTTTAATCCAATCGCTTTTGTAAATGTATGTACTAATTATAATCTGACTTTTAAAGTGAGATTGATGTTTTTTTGAATCGTGATTTTCTGGATTTTGCAACGCATATATGGAATTAGTTAAAATATTCATAAATACTTGATTTATCTGTCCAGCATAACATTCAACGAGTGGCAAATCTCCATATTTTTTGAGAATTTCAATTTCCTGATAATTCGGTTTAGCTTTGACAGCACTCTGTAAAATCAAAAGCGTGCTATCAAGTCCTTCATGAATATTAACTGGTTTGAGGTCAGATTCATCCAAGCGAGAGAAGTTTCGCAAACTTAGTACAATTTCACGAATGCGATTAGTACCCACTTTCATTGAAGACAAGATTTTCGGCAGATCCTCGCCGATAAAATCCAGATCGCTATCTTCAATCAAATCTGCAATTTCCGCCTTAGGATTCGGATATTCCTGCTGGTACAAATTGATTAAACTTAATAGGTTGTGACTGTAGGTACTAACGTGAGAAAGATTGGCGTGAATGAAATTAACAGGGTTATTAATCTCGTGGGCTACACCAGCGATCATTTGACCGAGGGAAGACATTTTTTCTGTTTGAATTAGTTGAGCCTGGGTTTTCTGTAAATCTTGCAGAGTTTGTTTGAGTTGTTTAGATTGAGCAGTAGCAGTGGCCGCAAGTTTATCCTTAAGTTCTAAAATTTGACGCATTTCTGCCTCAGCGTGCTTGCGCTTGGTGATGTCAAAGATTACTCCGTCAAGCCAGAGAAGATCGCCGTTTTCATTAAATATGCCTTGACCTTTGTCTGACACCCATCTCACAGTCTTATCCGCTCTAATAATGCGGTACTCGATGATATAATCCCGTTTGGTTAAGATTCTTTTATCGATAATCTTCTGTACCATTGCTGCATCTTCAGCATGGATGATACTGTTAAAACTT
This sequence comes from Microcoleus sp. CAWBG27, assembly GCF_020883145.1. Lineage (NCBI taxonomy): Bacteria > Bacillati > Cyanobacteriota > Cyanophyceae > Oscillatoriales > Microcoleaceae > Microcoleus > Microcoleus sp. CAWBG27. Next base: position 36,040 of record NZ_JAHREU010000025.1, on the reverse strand, counting down.
CGCACTCGATTGTCAATAAAATCGGTGGCGGAGTAGCCCGAAATATCTGCGATCGCATCACTGATAAACTCGATCGTCCAGTCGGCATCGAATACCCACCGATAAACCGCACCAGGGAGATTGGAAACCAAGCTTCTGAAACGTTTCTCGCTGTCTTGCAGCACCTCCGTATCAGACTGAATGCGATCGCCCATTTGGTTAAAAGCGGCCGCAATCTGAGCAAGTTCATCAGATCCTCCCAGTTGTGCGCGCTCGTCCAATTTTCCTTGGCTGAGGCTATTGCTCGCTGCTACCAGCCTCGCAGCCCGCCCTGTCAAGGTTCGATCGAAAAACAACCAGACAATTATGCAAAATACAGCTAACCCAATACTCGTTTCAGCCGATCGCCGCAAAGCATCTGCATAAGCTTGCTGCTTGAATAACAAAATATCATACTCTACCAAAAGAATGCCGACTCTCGAAGGGCGAACTTCTCCCGGCTGGGCACCCAACAAAACCGGATAAATTGCCCAGATACTCTCTTTATTTGGAGCAAGCTTGACTTCTCCTGACATCTTTTCCCGAACTTTAAAAAATTCTTCTGGCAAATAGTTAGGTAACGAGATTTCGCCGATCGGGTGATTCCGCAATTCGTAACGGGTTGCCAAAATTACTCGGTTATTTTCATCACAAAGCAACGCTAAGCGGATATTTCGCTCGCTCCCCAACTTGCTAATTGCGATTTCCACTTGCTCAACATCTCCTCTGCGGTACAAATATTCCAGCATTCCTGAGAGTTGATTTGCAGAAAACTTTAAACCGTTAATTCCTTCTTCTTCTTGCCGCCGATACGACTGAGCTACCTCTCGTTGAAAAGAAAATAAACCCAGCAAACTACCGAAAATCAACAGGATCAACGGAATTGATAAACGCAGAGAAAAAGGAAATCGTTTCATAGTTAGAAATGATATAAATTTTAACCCCTAGATTATTGTTGCTAATTTTAACCAAAAACATCCAAGCCAATAGTTACTTAAAACTCACATTTGTTTGCGACTAACTATAATTATGATCGATCAATATTTGACTTTTTTAACCAATTTATCGTCCAACAAAAGAGCAGGATTTACAGCTTTTGGCAGCAATTTATTTTCTAGCATCACTTGAGACAATCGCTTGACGCCATTCAGCAATGACGGATCTGTTTTCCCTAGTAACTTTTGGTTTTCTTCGAGGTTTGGACTGCTCAGCCCTTTTAAAGATTCTAAGAATTGTTCTGGAGTCACTCCTGTGCGGGGAGCGATGCGAATAGCAGCATCCTTGGGATTTTTTGTCAAGTAATCTAGGGCACGAAACCGACCGTCAACTAAAGCCTGCAAAGCCTTGGGCTGCTTGTTAATTACATCGTCGCGTACTATCAGAACATCGACAATTTCACCGGGGATTTGCGAACTATCAAACAGTTGTTTGGCGCCTACTGCTAGCAGCTTTGTCCGAGCAGAACCAAAGGTAACAACAGCATCTACCTTTCCATCTTTAAAGGCTCGTTCATGTTCGGATACTCCTAAAGAGACAATTTTGATATCTTTAGGTGACATACCTTTTTGTTCTAAGGCACGGGTAATTATGAATGCTCCTAGTGCAGTAGATTCGACGCCTACTGGTCGGCTTTTTAAGCCTTGCAAACTTGGAATTTCGGGTTTGCCGAGAATCACATCTCCACCATTAGAAAAATCCATTACAACTACAATTTTTACGTCGGGATTGGTTGCTGCCAAAACCAAAGCTTGGTCGATGGATATGCCCGCTGCTTCAATTTCTCCATTTCGATAGGCTCGTACCTCTTCTGTACCTGAAGGGTAATCTACTAATCGAATAGGAGTATTATCATAGTACCCTAAACTGCGAGCCAAGTACAGAGTTTCATAGCCAGGCCAAACATTCGCACCGACTCGCAAAGGGGGTTCTGCTTTGGTGCAACTAGCTAATATCACTGTACACAGGGTGACTGTCGCAATGCCAAGCGTAAAGCTTTTTTTGAGTTTCCGGCTCACTTTTTTCCAAAACTTGAGGTCAAACATCAGAAGATTTTTCAGCATATACTTAGGTAAGCTCCTGCTTATTCATTACTAAATGATACTTATTGGCGATCGCTTAATGTAAGGTAGTGCGATCGCCAATATTGACCAATATATTCAATATAAAGGCCGATCGCCAACTTCTAGCAGCGACTTGGAAAGTGAATAATTGCCCTGCAACAAATAACCTGTGACCAACAACTTTGCAGCCAACCTGGGTGGGGTACAAGTATTAACACCAGTTTTATAAAGTTTTGCGATAAAAGTGTAGGATGTGTCGCTTGCGATAAATTACTGGCATTCAATTGCAAATCTGATAGCGACACACCTTACCCATCGGGTAGAGCAAACCCAACAATTGTTTTGTAGCACGATTTGTTATAAATGATATGAATAGCATTGCGATCGAGTTTTGCGATCGAAGAAGTGTTGGGAAAGACTGAAACTGATGATTATTTACACCGCAGAGAGTTTGTCAGGTGCGTCGCGGTGAGATTGTGGATATGCAAGTTGAGGTATCCCAATGCCCTGTTTGCCCAATGCCCTGTTTGCCCAATGCCCTGTTTGCCCAATGCCCTGTTTGCCCAATGCCCATGAGTACCTAATATGGGAGATGGAAAGGCTATAACTCCCATGTGTCGATCGCACTTACACACTAGCGCCATTTTGTGGTAGGAATTAATACTTGCGAGAAAATCGACACAGCAGTTCACATTGGGAGAGTATTGAATGTCAGGTAGCGAAGTCCGTGCAGACTTTTGGATGAGCGAGTACATTACCCCTTGGGATATTTACGTTCACGGCGTCATAGGCGTGCTCGCTTACAAAAAAACAGCCTATCAGGAAATGTACGTAGTTCAAACCGGCACCTACGGCAAAGGCTTAGTTTTGGACGGCAAATGGCAATCTTGTACGGGCGACGAGTTTCTGTACCACGAACCCCTCGTACACCCAGCCATGATTGCTCACGGTTCGCCCAAAAAAGTGCTGGTTCTCGGCGGTGGCGAAGGAGCTACAATTAGAGAAGTGCTGCGCTGGAAAAGTGTTGAAAAAGTCGTGATGGTCGATATTGACGGCGAAGTAGTAGAAGCTTGCCGCGAACACCTGCCAGAAATGCACCAAAACGCCTTTGATGACCCCCGTTCCGAAGTAGTAATCGGCGACGCTTTGGACTATTTAGACAACACAGACAGCGATTGGGATATTGTAATTTCTGACTTATCCGATCCCATTGAAGAAGGCCCATCTTTCCAGTTGTTTACCAAGGAGTATTTTGAGAAAGTCCGCAAGATACTGTCACCTAACGGATATTTCGTAGTGCAAGCGGGCCCAGTTTCTCCAGCAGAAATGAAAATGCACGCCCGCATTGTCAACACCCTGAAATCAGTTTTCCCCAACGTTCAATCCTGCACCAGCTTTATTTCTACCTACGGAGCTCCTTGGGGTTTTGCGGTAGCTTCCAGCCAGGAAATAAACACGCGGCCAGAACCCGAAGTTACCGACAAATTACTCGCCGAAAAAACAATTGGCGGGTTCCGGATGTTAGACGGGATTACACTGTTGGGACTGATGCAAGTTCCCGGCCACTTACGAAAAGTAATCGCCGAGGAAACCGAAGTTTACACGATCGCAGCACCGCCCAAATTTTTCGGGAAAGGCTCTGTCGGTCAGTGAAGTTAAATTGAAAGAAAAAAGTCGTTTGGAGTAACTCACATGGGCAGTTTAATCCGCATAGTCGCTGCAATTTTTCTTCCCCCGCTGGGCGTATTTTTGACTGTCGGGATTGGGGGAGATTTTTGGATCAACCTGGTTCTGACATTTTTGGGATTTATTCCCGGGGTTGTTCACGCTATTTGGGTAATTGCCAAGAACGATCGGGGTTAAGGTATTGTAAGGGCGGGTTCACCAACAATCTGTGACTGTAATTCACAATCTAAATAAACCCGCCCCCACCCAACGGTAAATCTCAATCTGCATGATTCCAGTAGTTTATAATACCATTTCTCTAAAATCGTCCAACAATCTTTGACCCCCCCTAACCCCCCCTTGCTAAGGGGGGGGGACAAGAGTATTGTTGAATTCTTTTTTAAAATTGGTATAAATAAAGGTTGATACAGGCTATTCGTTGAGTCGGGGTGGGTTTTTGAGATTGTCGGTTTTTGGCAATTATTACTGGTGAACCCACCCCTACGAGGTTTTATTTATGGTTACAAATCGACTTCTTCACAAACCAATTCAGCAATTTTCCGCATCGTTCCCACGCTCAACTTGACTGTTTGCTGAGCCAATCGCAGAAGCTGCTATGATAGAAGCTATAGCAAATTTCTCCAGCGATTTGCTGGGTATTTAAGAACTCACACCAATTATCTAAGGCTTTCTCAACGTCGTATTCATCCTCATCAATTATTTCGCCGATCGCACTTACAGACAAACCCGATCGCGATTTTGCCAAAACAGACACTACAGCCAACTCAACTGGCGAGAAACCATCACCTCTCATCTGCTGGTAGTGGTGTTGATAATAGGTTGCTAAACCGACAGGAAGTTCAGATAAAAGTGAGGACATTTCTCCCGGATTAGCATCGGGCTGTGAATCCCCGACAATGGCGGGTAACATCTGACTTAGATACAGGAAATTGTTTTCGCTGACAGTTGCGAGTTGTTGGGCCAATTCCGGTGCAGTTGAGAGGTATTGCTGAATGTAGTTAAGCACATCCTCGCGATTTTGTTCGGGATAATCCCTTAAATCTAGGAGTTGAGAGGGCGCTTCAATTAACAAACCGGATTTTTCTTTGAGAAACGGGCGGCGGGCGAGGATAAAATAAGTGCGATCGCACAAATATCTCGGCAGATAGAACAGATTTGTGCAGGGAGGTTGACTGGTAAGGGCGATCGCGTCTAGAGTATCGATCACTATTACCAACTTTTGGCTAGCATCCAATTTATCGCTAATTTTCTGAAGCAACAAAGACAGAAACCAATTCCCATCATCGGATTCGAGATTTTGAATTTGAGATTTTAGCTTGACAATTTCCGATGCTTCTGCATTGGCAAGTAGGTATTTGTCAATCAGTTGAGTGCAGACAGAAGCGAGAAAATCGTGCGATCGATTTTTGCCTTCAATTGCAGCGTTGTAATAGATACTGCGAGGATGGGCGGTGACATATTGGGCGAGGATGGAACTTTTGCCGCAGCCGGGAGTGCCGACTATTGTGAAATAACCGCGACTGTGCGAGTTTAGAAAGTTGGAAATGGCAGAAAATACAAACTGGCGGCCTGTAAAATTCTCGGTTTTTTCTCGCAGGAGTTGCTGAAATTCTGGTGGGTAAGCAGCGGTAGAGATGGGAGTTGCCAGAGGTGAGGAATTCATGTTAGTGCCTCCATCCCTTCTAGTCGCAGGAAATAGACGCGGCCGGATTCGTCGCCTACCACAATTGTGACTCCATCAGGTGCAACAGCGCAACAGGCGATCGGGTTTTCACCCGTGAAACTAGCAATGAATTTTCCAGTTGTTAAATCCCAGACTTGGAGGGTGTCATCTGAGCCAAAAATAACCCGTTTGCCGTCGTGAGTGACGGCTACTGCCGTTACCAAGTCGCCATGAGATGGTAGAGTAAATAGTTCCTTTCGAGTTGTTAAATCCCAAAGTTTGATGGTGTTGTCCCAGGAACCAGAAATCGCCCGCTTGCCATCAGCAGTGACGGCGACTGCTGTTACCCAATTGCTGTGACCTTTAAGAGTAAACAGTTCCTTTCGAGTTGTTAAATCCCAAAGTTTGATGGTGTTGTCCCAGGAACCAGAAATCGCCCGTTTGCCATCAGCAGTGACTGCTACCGCTGTTACCCAATTGCTGTGACCTTTAAGAGTAAACAGTTCCTTTCGAGTTATTAAATCCCAGACTTTGATGGTTTTGTCAGATGAACCAGAAATCGCTCGCTTGCCATCAGCAGTTACGGCTACTGCATTTACTGACCTCAAGTGACCTTCAAGAGTAAACAGTTCCTTTCGAGTTGTTAAATCCCAAACTTTGAGAGTGTCATCTGAAGCGAAAATAACCCTGTTGCCGTCGTGGCTGACGGCGACGGCTGTTATCAAATTGCTGTGATCTTTAAGCGTAAACAGTTCTTTTCTAGTTGTTAAATCCCACACTTTTATAGTTTTGTCCCATGAACAAGAAATCGCCCACTTACCATTAGCAGTGACAGCTACTGCATTGACCGAGTCGCTGTGACCTTTAGGAGTAAATTGTTGCTTTCCAGTGCTTAAATCCCAGACTTTAATGGTGCTGTCCAATGAACCAGAAATCGCTCGCTTGCCATCAGCAGTGACAACTACTGCATTTACCGAGTCGCCGTGACCTTTAAGAGTAAATTGTTGCTTTCCAGTGCTTAAATCCCAGACTTTGAGGGTGTTATCATTTGAACCAGAAATCGCTCGCTTCCCATCAGCAGTGACAGCTACTGCTGTTACCCAATTGCTGTGACCTTCAAGAGTAAATTGCTGCTTTCCAGTGCTTAAATCCCAGACTTTGAGGGTGTTGTCATTTGAACCAGAAATCGCTCGCTTCCCATCAGCAGTGATGGCTAATGTATATACCAAGTCGCTGTGACCTTGAAGAATAAACTGTTCCTTTCCAGTGTTTAAATCCCAGACTTTGAGAATTTGGTCAGATGAACCAGAAATTACCCACTTCCCATCAGCAGTGACTGCTACTGAGTTTACCCAGTGGCTGTGACCTTCTAGACTAAACAGTTCATCTCCAGTTGTTAAATCCCAGACTTTGAGGGTCTTGTACGAACCAGAAATTACCCACTTCCCATCAGCAGTGACTGCTACTGAGTTTACCCAGTGGCTGTGACCTTCTAGGGTAAACAGTTCATCTCCAGTGTTTAAATCCCAGACTTTGAGAGTTTTGTCAGATGAACCAGAAATCGCCAGCTTGCCATCAGTAGTGACGGCTACTGCATTTACCGAGTCGCTGTGACCTTCTAGGGTAAACAGTTCATCTCCAGTTGTTAAATCCCAGACTTTGATGGTTTCGTCAGATGAACCAGAAATCGCTCGCTTGCCATCAGTAGTGACGGCTACTGCATTTACCGAGTCGCTGTGACCTTTGAGAGTGCGTAGCAATCCCCTACGAGGAGGAGTTAAACATGGTGTCAAAGGACGCAACCAAGGTGCTGCTTTCCGCTGCTTTGCTACCTCCAGCATTGCCTGAATTGCCGGAATATTAAAGTGCAGCAAGCGCCCTAAAAATTGCCCTGCCAGTTGCGTCTTATCTCGCTTCAAAATATCGGCTGACATCCACAGTAGCCTTTGAATCAAGTCCAGGCATTTCGCTTTTTCTGGATTATATTCTGGGTTACTTAATGCTTCTGAATCGTCAACCAAATTGAAATCATCAATCAGCGCCTGCACACCAAACTCAGGATGCTGAATTTTTGCCATCATAAAGTTAAAATCAGTCATCCTTTGATAATATTTTTCTAACTTTCCTAGCTTCACCAAATTTTGCAGTGAGTAGCCCAGATAAGCAGTTTGAAATGCTGGAGTTTTCGAGAGTAATTTATCGGCAGATTCCTCCATGTCACGCCATCTCCCTTTCAAAGTATTCAAAAATCCGCTGATTCACGTTTTGAAATAGCTTCCGTTTTGAATCCATCTTCCTTTTAGCTTTCAGAAAGTCAAGGAAACTAGCATGATAGATGCTGTAGCAGATTTCTCCATCTACATTCTGCTGTTTCCAATACTCAACCCACTTATCTTCTAAGACCTGTGCCACATCGCATTCATCGACCTCGGCAATTCCAGCTATCATCTCGCAGGGAATCGGCGTGCCAATCTCTAGTAAAATATACAAGACAATCTCCAGCAATTCCCCTGGCTTAGCTTCCATCCCCATTCTCACCCAATGGTTTTGATAATATTCTTGCAGCCCGTCTGGTAATTGCTTTAAACTCAAATCGTTGTAATCGCCCTTAGCAATTGCTGGCAAAACATACCGCAAATACATAAAATTGTTTTCGCTTTTGCTGGCTAATTGCTCGACAAAAGTTGTATCGGGAATGCTGCGGGTTTGAATCCAGTTTTTCAGTCCATCTTTATAATCAGGATCGTTATTTAGAACAAATTGAATATATCCTTTGATATCATGCTGATTATCATTAATATACTTTTCGTCTCTTAAGTCTAACTCTTGTACCAGAACTCCCGGAGATACGGACAGCCGCTTTTTACCGAGATTATATGGTCGCCTCGTCAGCAAGAAATATACGTTATTTGGCAGAGTTGTCGGTAAATGTAAAAGATTTTCTCCCGCTTCTTGTTCGACTTCATCCAGTGCATCAATGGCAATTACCAAACGTTCACCAGCATTTAGTTTATCCGCCACATTTGCCAGTAAAGTTGGCAAATCGGCATCTGCTGAATTTGGCAATTGATAGCGGTCAATTAATTGCCGGCGAATGCTCTTCAAAAACAATTCTGGTCTGTTGCGGCGTTCGACGAGAATATTGAAATAGCAGGGAGATTTATGTTCGGAGACGTATTTGGCTGCGATCGCACTTTTGCCCATTCCCGCATCCCCGATAATTGTAAAATAACCGCAAGGGTTTGTGGTGATAAATTGCTGAAAAGCCTCAAAAACAAATTGGCGACCGCAAAAGGTTTTAATTTTTTCTGCTATAAGTGATTCAAACTCTGGTGGCAGTGAATTTTGGGGAGACCAATCTTTGGGATCGACAATATCTGTTGGTTCTATTCCTAAAACTTTAGCTATGTTCGTAACTGACCATCTTTCTACGCCATTAAGACATTTTCTTGTACCGAGTAATCGCTGAATTGTGTCAGTGGAAACTTTAGCTTTTGTTGCTAGTTCTTCGATACTCAATTTAGCTTGCTTATATGATTCTTTGAGCCTAATTTTTCCAGTTGCACTCGATTGAACTGTATTTTCGCGCATAGTAGGTTTTAGGTATGCTTGTTAGTTAGTTTGATAATCAGACGAGCCGACAGTCCGATAATTCGATAGCCCGACAGTCCGCCAGGGGTTAAAACCCCCGTCTCATAGCGAAAGTCGTCTTCAGACGACTAAAGATTTATTGATATTTCAGTCGGTTTCAACCGACTTTTGCTATTAGCCAGGGAATTAATTCCCTGGCGGACTTCGGGAAAATCCGACAGTCCAAACTTACGCACTCCGATCGAACAAACCGGGTTTTTCCCCGAATATACGGGTGATAACGAAATTTTTTCCTAAAAACCCGGTTTCTGATTCCCATGCGTAAATCCTAATTTAATTACTTCTTTCTGACTAGGGCAGATAGGTTTGAATCTCCTGCCCTATCTGCCCTAAATTTTAGGGCAGAACACAAATTAAAACTAACCTTATCTGCCCTTGAGCCTCCCTTTTTCCTTAAGTAGGATATCTGTAACAAGAGCAACCTACTTGGAGAGGAAACAGCTATGAATTTTAACTTATTCGGCAACTCGCACCCTGATGAAGATTATAGCGAACTTAAAAGAGAAATGATTCGAGAATCGCTGCGGCAAGTTCGCCAAAGCTACAATCTTGCCCTTGCAGTCACCGCCGCCTCGGCTATGATTACTTTCGGAGGTGTAGGACTGCTGTATTGCAATAAAATCTCGGAAGCTGCCGTTACTGCTTCCGGCGGATTGTTGGCAAGTTTGGGCAGCATTCAGTTTGCTAAGCAAAAGCAGGAAGAATTGCGGGAGATGATGGACGATTTAGATAAGGACTAAAGCATTCGTGTCAACCAAATTAGGTACGTTGTTGCGCTTCAGCGCTCTTTATAATATTACGCAAGAGCGCTGAAGCGCAACTACATACCTAACTAATTGGTGTGACGACAGCAATGACCGATTATTAACGATCGCACAAATCGACTTCTGCACAAACCAAATCAGCGATTTTCCGCGCCGCCCCAGACTCGCCGCGCACACTGCGGAGCCGATCGCCCATTTGTGCTAATTTTTCAGGATGGCTCAAATAGTCGATCGCCAGATCCGCCACAACATCCGCTTCCAGCCGCCCGATTAACTCGGGTACAATCTCCTCCCGCGCCCAGATATTCGGCCAAGCATAAAGCTTTCCCTTCCCCAATTGCAAGATTAGCCAATTAATCGCCGTCGCAAAAACAGAACCGACTAACGGCAAATTTGCCAACAATCCCGGCAAACCATCCCAAGCTTTCATCGCATCCAACTGCTGCGTCGGAATCAACACAATCATCGGTACAGCTAACGAACCCAATTCCGCAGTATTCGCCCCCACAGTAGTCAAACACAGGCTGCATTGTGATAGCAAATCGTAGGCAGGAGTTTGCGTCCAAAGTTCTATTTTCAAGCCAGTTGCTGTCTGCAAAAACGGCGATTCTGTTAAATGAAGTTCGGCGCTAGCGTTGGCAAATAAATGCAAGCAGGGATTTTGTTCAGCGTCCGCAAAACGTGCTAGAGTTTGCACATCTAAGCTCGGAGCAACCGGAATTACAAAGCGCGTTTCAGGGCGGACTCGATGGATCGATTGCGCGATCGCCAAACACAACGGTACACCTAAAGCTAATTTTGCCGCCTTAGAACCCGGTAACAATCCAATTAACTCTATTTCCCGTCGGGGTTGTACGCCGTCTTTTGTCTCCAATTTGCGATCGCCTACTTCCGCGATCAAATCTCCCACAACTGCAAATTTATCAGCATATTTTTGCGGAACTTTAGCCAAAACTTCCGGTTTCATCGCTGCAAACCTATCAATCCAGCGATACCACCGCGCGTCCCATTCCGCATAAATAACCGTGCGATATTTTAGCCTTTTGCCAATAACAACCGTAAAAAATTGGTCGCCGCCTAAAAACAAAACAACTCCCGTTTTGTACCAATCCCAATTTTCGGCAGTTTTGCCCGATAATAAAAATCGAAAAAAATGCTCCGGTGCTTGCACTCTGTCCACTTCTGGATAGCTCAATGCGATTTCTGCTTCTTTCCCCGTGGCGTGCGGACAGGGGGACAGCACCACCGAGATGCGCGCTTCTGTGCCTTTGTTTGCCAATTGCTGGCGCAATGCTTGCACGGCGGGACGCACCCAAGTTGCTAATTCTCCGGGCCCGTTGGAGAGGATTAAAATATCGACTGTCATAGCACTTAAGATTTAAAAGGATACAAGGGAGAATTCTATGACAGATTTAATGGATGCCGTCAAGACGGGTGATGTGGCGGCTGTAGAATGTGCGATCGAACAACGTGCAGATATCAACGCCAAAGATGAGGAAGGCGGGACGGCTTTGACGGCTGCGGCTGAGGCTGGCAATGCTGATATTGTCAAAAAACTGCTCGCAGCAGGTGCGGATGCTAAGAGTCAGGATAATGACGGTTGGACGCCGTTAATGAGTGCTGCTGCTGCCGGAGATACCGAGATTGTACAGCTTTTGCTGGATGCGGGGGCGGATGTGAATGCTAAAACTATTGATGGTTTGACGGCTTTGATGAGTGCGGCGGGTAGCGGGCGCGCTGATGTTGTGCAGGTTTTGCTCGATCGAGGTTCCGATCTCAAAGCCAAGGATAATAATACTTGGACTGCGTTCATTTGGGCATCCTCGGAAAATCACCAAGATGTCGTTGAGGTTTTGAAGCTGGCGCGCGATCGCAATTAGAACTATTGTCGTCAGATTAGGTACGTAGTTGCGCTTAAGCGCTCTTTATAAGATTAGGAAAGAGCGCAAAGATCGCAACTACGTACCTTGGCTTTTGGTAATTTTATATTTCCTATCCTGACAATAAAACCACCATACTCCTCTTAGTAAGCAGAAGCGGCAAATTTATTCTTGTTTCCTCCCTTAATAAGGAGGGATTAAGGGGGTTGAACTTGACTTTTGCAAAATATCTATTAAAAACTTAGAAGCCGGGTTTATCAACAAATAAACCAGGTTTCTGGAGGGTACAATTAATTATCGCACTCCCCAGCAGCGATCGGGCAAATCCCAAATAACTTCGAGATTTCTACCCAATTAACAATGTAAAAACGTTAGATGATGGTAATGCTGGTAATACATTCAAACTGAGATCTCCGCCACCTTCAATAACCGCGAGCATATCAAGCGGAGCAGTTCCGGGAACAGCGAAGGGTGAAGCTTTCCTTTGGATAGCTAAATCTCGATTGTTGTTGATTGGTGATATCAAGTATTGATCTGCAAAAGATGACGACAAATTAGTTACTAGCTGAATGCTATCCTGACCTTTAGTAAAGTTCCGAATTGTAGCAAAGCCCGGCCCGATGTAGAGCGGTTGCGTGACTGAAGACAACCGCGGAAAGCTCAAGTAAGCATTACTCAGCATAAATGTATCGCTGCCGCTACCGCCAATGAGAGTATCGAATTCATCGCTTCCCGTACTTTCAGCCCCTACATTGTTGACTCTGCCGTTGCTCGGATACAAGGCTACTTCAACTCCAATTAATTCAACTTTCCCCACCCCAAAACTGGTGATGATGTCATTCCCAGAAGTTCCGACAAAAGTTGCAGACCGACTCGGCTCATCTTTTCCGAAATTGAAGTAATGTTCCCGACCACTTTTCAAGGTTCCCGATTGGACGACAGGTAAAACGTCGAGGTTGTTTTGCAAGTATCCTACTTCTAAAAATGAAGTGGCAATCGATTGACCGTATTTGACTTGGGCAAACCCTTGTTGAACAGTGGGCTGAGTTTGAAAATATCCCGTTTCTAAAAATGAAGTTCCAGATGCACTATCTTTGATACCGAATTTAATGAAGTGCTGGTAGCCACTTTGAAAAGTTCCATTCTGAATAAACGGCTGCAAGTTTCGGTTATTTGCCAGATAAAATGCTTCATCATATTCAGGCGATACGCGCGATCGACCTTCTTCGTAACCAAATTTGATAAAGTGGTCTAGTCCGGTCGCAAAAGGTGCGTTTGGGTTGCTGGGAGTGCGGACTAAGGCAGCGATGTCTGGGTTGCCGGCAAGGTAAGTAGCCTCGTCAAAATACCGCGATACTTTGGTTAAGCCGGCGGCTTGACCGAATTTTTCAAAATGTTCTCTCCCAGATTTGATGGTTCCTGCGTCAATCGCTGGTTTCAGCCACGGATATTGGGCGAGGTAGTATTTTTCGTCAAAGATGTCGTAGTTTGCCATGTTTTTCTTAAATAATTTAATTTGAAATCGTCTAATTTAAACGATGCTGTTATTATAATATCTCCCTTTATTCTGCTGTCAGGTTAATTTATATTACATCGCATCTAATGGTTTTGATTGCCATAAAAAGTGCGATCGCCATTTTTGTACATCAGCGATCGCAGCAAACAAACGCAACACCTACTAATTAATCGCTTCTGGATTTCTAGCCGACAAAAGTGCCAATTTTATTTGGTATAAACAATGGCTTCAAACTGAGATTTCCACCGCCTTCAATTACAGCGATAGTATCACCATAACTAAGTTGGTCGCCTCCAATTGGTGTAAAGAATGGCAAGCCGTTTGTTTGGATTGCTAAATCTCGATTATTGTTGATGGGAAACACAATGTATTTATCGAATGATGTAGAGCCCAGCAGGAGCGTATCCTGACCTTGGGTAAAGTTTTGAATTTTAGCAAAACCTGGCCCCTGGTAGAACTGCCGGCTGACAGGCGTCGGTCTGCTACCCCCTATACCTGGGACGGTAACGGCCAACACGAAGTTATCGCGACCGCTACCGCCAATGAGAGTATCAAATTCATCGCTCCCGTAACTTTGAAACTGCCGATTGCCGTTAGCGTCTAAAACATATTGAATTCCAAATATGTTAACATTTTCCACCCCGAAACCCTGAACGGTATCATTTCCGGAAGTTCCGAAAAAATTCACATCGACAAAGGGAAGAGCCGGCTCAAATTGCCCGAATTTTCGGTAGTGTTCTGCGCCTGTTTTGAACACTCCCGCCTTGACTGCTGTTGCTACAGCGGGGCGTTCCAGCAAGTATTCTGATTCAGAAAATGTGTTCGCATAGAGACCTTCTTTGGCTCCGAATTTGATGAAGTGCTCTAAACCAGATTTAAAAGTTCCGTTTTGTACCAAGGGCACAAGTACGGGGTATCGTTTTAAATAAAATGCTTCGTCATAGTCAGGCGATACTCGCGTGCGGCCTTGTTCGTAACCAAACTGGATAAAGTGGTCTAAACCAGAAGCAAAAGGCGCGTTTGGATTGCTTGAGTTGCGGATTGAGGGAACAAGATCTTGATTTTGAGCTAGATAGGTTTGTTCGTCAAAGTAACGCGATACTGCGATGAGGCCACCAGCTTGACCAAATTTTTCAAAGTGTTCTCTTCCAGATTTGATGATTCCTGCATCAATAGCTGGTTTCAACCACGGATATTGCGACAGGTAGTATTGTTCGTCAAAAATGTCATAGTTACTCATGTTTTCTCCCTGCTGAAACTTTAACAAGCTTTTTATCCACTTTATCAACAATCGGGAACTGACACAATACTCGATCGGGTGATTGTAATAACAGTCAAATATAACTGAATATCTATGATTTCTAGCCAAGTAAAGTGATACCGACTGGAGGATTAAACGGATTTATCATTGGAATAGATTGCAAAGTTAGATTCGAGCCGCCCTGAATCCTGGCAAGTGTATCTCCAGATTTTTGAATTAACAAGTCTGCCCCTGATGGAGTTATGGTAAGTTGATCCAAGCTTTCCACCAACTGAAGAACATCTTTGCCTTTTTCAAAGTTGACAATCCTAGCCTCACCAGTACCCTCATAGAAACTGACCCGGCTAATAAAACTAAGTCGGTTGTTGGGAGCGGCATCTCCGAGGACGAAGTAATCAGTACCCGCAGTACCAATTAATGTATCGAATTCATTAGTGGTCATAAAAGGTACTCTCAGTACCTCATCTAACTTCAAAGAATCATACTTATTCTTATTGATGCCCATAGTTGGATTTGGGCCGGCGAAAGCTACTTGCAGCCCAGTGATTTGATTTTTCCCCGCTGTAAATCCCGTGACGATATCATTACCATTTGTTCCAGTAAAAAATCCGAGTCGATTTGACTCAAATTGCCCAAATTTTAGATAATGTTCTCGACCAGTTTTCAATGTTCCAGTCGCGACAACTGCGGCCACATCTGGGTTATCTGATAAGTAACGTGGTTCTAAGAAACTTGTCCCGTACCTACCTTCTTTGTTTCCGAATTTGATGAAGTGCTCAAAGCCGGATTTCAAAGTTCCGTTTTGGACAAAGGGAATTATATCGGAGTGGCGCTTTAAATAAAAAACTTCGTCGTACTCAGGTGATACTCGCGTGCGGCCTTCTTCGTAACCAAACTGAATGAAGTGGTCTAATCCGGTCGCAAAAGGCCGATTTGGGTTGTTGGCGGTGCGAACAAAGGGTGCAATATCTTGATTTTGAGCTAAATAGGTATCTTCGTCAAAGTACCGCGATATTTTGGTAAGGCCACCGGCTTGACCGAATTTTTCAAAGTGTTCTCTGCCAGATTTGATGATTCCCGCATCAATGGCTGGTTTCAGCCACGGATATTGCGATAAGTAGTATTTTTCGTCAAAAATATCGTAATTCATCGTTGCTCCTTTAAGGATCTCAAGTACGTTAGCGAAGCCCTCGAAGAGGATCGTACTTTTTTATGGCACATTAGCCCACAACCAATAAATAAGTCATCAATCATCAGTATCAACTAATGACCAATGACTGCTGTTCGCGAGCTCTTAAGCTCGCACTCTTGACTAATGACTAACCGATCGCAAAAGTACCGTTACCATTAGATTGTTGGAATCCCAAATTCAAACCTGCTCCTCCTTCAATCACGCCCAGCACATCTCCAAAACGCTGGATTGACAAATTGCCGCCAACAGGAGTCAGGCTGTAACCGTCGTTTAAAGAATTTCCTTGCAGTTGAATCAAATCGTCTACTGCGTTGAAGTTCCTAATAGTAGCTTGACCGTTACCCAAATACAGCGGTACCGCGGAGGGATTCCCGGCTGATGCAGGAACTCCGAGGACGAATGTATCAACTCCCGGGCTGCCAATTAGGACATCGAATTCATTAGTTCCAAAGCTTTCATACTGGCGATTACCGTTGGGAGCGATACCTACTTCTACTCCCACAAGTTCGGTATTCCCCACGCCAATCCCAGTGAGAACATCGTTGCTGCGGCTGCCTACAAAAGTTGCATCGCGGCTTGGCTCGTTTTTCCCGAAATTAAAGTAGTGTTCCCGACCAGTTTTCAAGTTTCCAGAGTTGACAAACGGCACAATGTCGGGGTTTTTCTTTAAGTATTCCGGTTCAAAAAATGAAGTCCCAAACCGACCTTCTTTGGCACCGAATTGAATGAAATGCTGGTATCCTGATTTGAAAGGTGCATTAGCCCCGATAAACGATCGCAATTCTGGGTTATTTGCTAAATAAAAATCTTCGTTGTATTCAGGCGATACTTTAGCGCGGCGCTGTCCTTCATCGTAACCGAACTGAATAAAGTGATCGAGTCCTGTTGCAAAAGGTGCGTTTGGGTTGACAGTTTTGACAAAGGGTGCGAGATCTGGGTTGCCTGCAAGGTAAGTAGCTTCGTCAAAATAACGCGATACTTTAGTTAGGCCAGCAGCTCTACCAAATTTTTCAAAGTGTTCTCTGCCGGATGCGATTACTCCGGCATCAATCGCCGGTTTGACCCAAGGATATTGGGCGAGGTAGTATTTTTCGTCGAAAATTGCGTAGTTAGCCATATTGTCCCCCTAGGGTTTTGATGAGCTTGACAATCAACAGCAATTAATTTCACCTGAGTTCGATCGCCGATCGCGAACTTATACAATACAGAGTTTCTGCAACCGTTTTAAGTTCCCGGCAAAATATGAAGTTTTCTAATAGCGCACTCATCCGAAAGAACGGTGATAAATTCGGAACTTATGACTTTATGGGATTAATTAATTGCTCGATCGCCTGTTGGATTACTTCTACAAACTTAGGAACTTTTCTCAGGAGCGTTTTTCTCAAAGATTTGTTGATTTTTTGTTTCTTAATTCCTATTTTAGCCATAAAACATATTAAGAGACTAATGTCAAGTAAATATTTGTAAAGATAATTTGGAGCAGTTGCTCAACGAATTTGTAAAATAATGTAACTAAAAATTGCAATAAATTTGTCGAATTGTGTCATATGTAGGCTCAAATCAGCTAATGGCAAGCGTTTTCTGGTAAAAATGCTTAGGGGACAAAAAAATTCCCGATTGCCGAAAACAGCATCTTATAAGGAGCCTAACCGGATGTTCACTCACGTCAAGCCCACCATTCGCCACGTCGTGCCGGAAAACTTGCAGGGGCGATCGCTCATGAAGGTGGTCTATGTCGTACTAGAACCGCAGTATCAAAGCGCCCTCTCCGCAGCGGTTCGAGCGATAAATAACAAAAATCCGAATCTGGCAATAGAAATCAGCGGCTATCTGATCGAAGAACTTCGCAGCCCGGAAAATTACGAGGCCTTTAAGCGGGATGTAGCTGATGCCAATGTATTTATTGCTTCTCTAATTTTTATCGAAGATTTGGCCGAAAAAGTGGTAGCGGCTGTGGAACCGCTGCGCGACAGCTTGGATGTCGCGGTAGTTTTCCCGTCGATGCCGGGGGTGATGCGACTCAATAAAATGGGCAGTTTCTCGATGGCGCAGTTGGGACAAAGCAAAAGCGCGATCGGCGAATTCATGAAAAAACGGAAGGAAAAGTCCGGGAGTTCCTTCCAAGACGGAATGCTGAAACTGCTGCAAACTTTGCCGAAAGTCCTGAAATATTTGCCGATCGACAAAGCTCAAGATGCCCGCAACTTCATGCTAAGTTTCCAGTATTGGCTGGGCGGTTCCCAAGAAAACTTGGAAAACTTCTTGCTGATGCTGTCACATAAATATGTATTCAAAGGCCAGGAACAGTTAAGTTTTCAAGAGCCAGTTGTTTACCCGGATATGGGGATTTGGCATCCTTTAGCACCAGGAATGTTTGAGGATGTCAAAGGATATCTCGCCTGGTATAATGCCCGCAAAGATATTTCCGCAGACCTCAAAGATCCCCTCGCACTTTGCATCGGTTTAGTGTTGCAGCGCACTCACTTAGTTACTGGAGATGACGCGCACTACGTAGCAATTGTGCAGGAATTGGAGGCAATGGGGGCGCGGGTGTTACCGATTTTTGCAGGCGGTTTGGACTTCTCGAAACCGGTTGAAAGCTTTTTCTTGGAAGTTGGGCCCAAAGGTGTGGCACCGCTGCCGATCGTAGATGCGGTGGTTTCTCTGACTGGTTTTGCGTTGGTGGGCGGCCCGGCGAAACAGGATCACCCAAAGGCGATCGAGACTTTGAAAAAGCTCAACTGCCCTTATATGGTGGCTTTGCCGCTGGTTTTCCAAACGACGGAAGAGTGGGAAAATAGCGATTTGGGCTTGCATCCGATTCAGGTTGCTTTGCAAGTTGCGATTCCTGAGTTGGATGGTGCGATCGAACCGATTATCTTGTCGGGTAGAGATGGCGCAACTGGAAAGGCGATCGCGCTGCAAGATAGAATCGAGGCGATCGCCCAGCGTTCCATGAAGTGGGCAATGCTGCGGCGCAAACCGAAATTAGACAAGAAAGTTGCGATCACAGTCTTCAGTTTTCCACCCGACAAAGGCAACGTCGGCACAGCCGCTTACCTCGACGTTTTCGGCTCAATTTACGAAGTATTGAAAGCCCTAAAAGGTAACGGTTACGACTTGCCAGAACTGCCGGATTCCGCCGAAAAGCTGATGCAAGAAGTCATCCACGACGCAACAGCGCAATACCAAAGTCCGGAATTGAATATTGCTTACCGGATGTCCGTAGCTGAATACGAAGAATTCACTCCTTATTCGGAACGTTTGCAAGAAAACTGGGGCCCGCCTCCGGGACATTTGAACAGCGACGGACAAAACTTGCTGATTTTCGGGAAACATTTCGGCAACGTATTTATCGGAGTGCAACCTACCTTTGGATATGAAGGCGATCCGATGCGGTTGTTATTCTCTCGTTCTGCTAGTCCCCACCACGGTTTTGCTGCTTACTACACTTATTTAGAGCGCATTTGGGGTGCGGATGCGGTGCTGCACTTTGGCACTCACGGTTCCCTAGAATTCATGCCTGGTAAGCAGATGGGAATGTCTATCGATTGTTATCCCGACAGTTTGATCGGCAAAATTCCTAACCTTTATTATTACGCCGCCAACAATCCCAGCGAAGCAACAATTGCTAAGCGTCGCAGTTATGCTGAAACCATCAGCTATCTGACTCCTCCGGCTGAAAATGCTGGTTTGTATAAAGGTTTGCAGGAACTCAGCGAGTTGATTGCTTCCTATCAAACTTTGAAGGATACGG
The DNA here is from genome assembly GCF_020883145.1 of Microcoleus sp. CAWBG27. Taxonomy (NCBI): domain Bacteria; kingdom Bacillati; phylum Cyanobacteriota; class Cyanophyceae; order Oscillatoriales; family Microcoleaceae; genus Microcoleus; species Microcoleus sp. CAWBG27. Next base: position 16,592 of record NZ_JAHREU010000025.1, on the reverse strand, counting down.
GCCGGGGTGTGCCGATCGTGGATGCGATCGTCGAAAAATGCCGTTTGGTCAATTTAGACAAGGATATCGCCCTACCTCCCGAACAGGAAAGAGGGGTTGCTGCGGGCATGACTGCGGAGGAAAGAGACAATTTAGTTGGCTTGGTTTACCGCAAGTTGATGGAGATTGAATCGCGGTTGTTACCTTGCGGTTTGCACGTGATCGGGAAGCCGCCGACTGCGGAAGAGGCGATCGCAACTTTGGTTAACATTGCCAATTTAGACCGGGAAGAAGACAACCTGATCAGCTTACCGCGAATTATCGCTAACAGTCTGGGACGCGATATCGAGGAAATTTACACCAATAGCGATCGAGGCATTTTAACTGATGTCGAATTGCTGCAAAATATCACCTTAGCCTGTCGCGATGCTGTCAGCGCTTTGGTGAAGGAACAAACCGATGCGGAGGGCAGAGTTTCCCTAGTTTCCAAGTTAAATTTCTTCAACATGGGCAAGAAAACACCTTGGATTGATTCCTTGCACGCCGCCGGTTACAAAAAAGTCGATCCAGAACCGATTAAACCGCTGTTTGAGTATCTAGAATTCTGCTTGCAGCAAGTTTGTGCCGACAACGAATTAGGCGCACTGTTGCGCGCGCTAGAAGGCGAGTTTATTGTGCCTGGGCCCGGTGGCGATCCGATTCGCAACCCGGATGTTTTGCCGACTGGCAAGAATATGCACGCTTTGGATCCGCAGTCAATCCCGACGACGGGTGCGGTGAAGTCTGCTAAGGTTGTTGTCGATCGGCTATTAGAAAGACAGCGCCTCGATAACGGCGGAAATTACCCAGAAACCATCGCCGTTGTGCTGTGGGGAACCGACAACATCAAGACTTACGGCGAATCCCTCGCCCAAGTAATGTGGATGGTAGGAGTCAAGCCCGTACCCGACGCTTTGGGCCGAGTCAACAAACTCGAATTGCTGTCCTTAGAAGAGTTGGGACGCCCTCGAATCGACGTAGTAATTAACTGTTCCGGCGTCTTCCGCGACTTGTTCATCAACCAAATGAACCTGTTAGATAAAGCCGTGAAAATGGCAGCCGAAGCCGACGAACCTTTAGAAATGAACTTCGTCCGCAAACACGCCTTGAAGCAAGCCGAAGAAATGGGCATCAACCTGCGCCAAGCAGCAACCCGCGTATTTTCCAACGCTTCCGGTTCCTACTCATCTAACGTCAACTTGGCGATCGAAAACAGCACCTGGGAAAGCGAAGCCGAGTTACAGGAAATGTACTTAACCCGCAAATCCTTCGCCTTTTCTTCCGACAACCCAGGAACAATGGAACAAGACAGGCAGATTTTTGAATCATCCTTAAAAACTGCTGAAGTCACCTTCCAAAACTTAGATTCTGCGGAGATTTCGCTAACCGACGTATCCCACTATTTCGACTCCGATCCGACCAAATTGATCGGCAGTTTGCGCGCAGATGGCAAGAAACCAACATCCTTCGTTGCTGATACCACCACAGCCAACGCCCAGGTACGGACGCTATCAGAAACCGTGCGTTTAGATTCGCGGACTAAGCTGCTGAATCCGAAGTGGTACGAAGGGATGTTATCGCACGGTTATGAAGGCGTGCGGGAGATTTCTAAGCGTCTGGTGAACACGACTGGATGGAGTGCGACTGCGGGCGCTGTGGATAATTGGGTGTATGAGGATGTGAACGGTACGTTTATCCAAGATGAGGAGATGCAGAAGCGTTTGCTTAACTTAAATCCTCATTCTTTCCGCAAGATTGTGAGCACTTTGCTTGAGGTGAACGGCCGGGGTTATTGGGAGACTTCGGAGAGTAATTTGGACAGGTTGCGTGAGTTGTATCAGGAGGTGGAAGACCGGATTGAGGGGGTAGAGTAAGGTTCCTGAATTAGTGCAGGCGTAAGTTGTGCGCTATGACCAAAGAAACCGGGTTTTTTACCGAGTCTGCGGGTTAGTACCAAGTATTTTCGTAAAAAACCCGGTTTCTGAACCTCGATGCGTAAGTTCAATTATAATAGTGTAGGGGTAATTGATACCCTTGCACTATTTTATGAGAGTATTAACGCCCAGACAATAATGAAAATAATTAATGACTCAAATAAACAAACTTCTAGCTAAGCTGATGCTTGGTGCATCCGATGCTAATTTTTCCTTTAGCGATTTATGTCAAATACTCCAGATATTAGGATTTGAGGTAAGAATTAAGGGAAGTCACCATATTTTTACGAAGGAGGGAGTCGCAGAAATTCTCAACCTCCAACCGCAGAAAGCAGATCAATCAAAAGCTAAAGCTTATCAAGTAAAGCAAGTTCGTGCAGTAATTTTGAAATATAAATTGGTTAACCAAGATGATCATGAAGTATGAAGTAATCATTTACTGGAGTGACGAAGACCAGGCATTTATTGCCGAAGTACCTGAATTACCAGGATGTGCTGCTGATGGGGAAACTTATCAGGAAGCCGTGCAAAATGTAGAGATTATTATGCAGCAGTGGATTGAGACTGCTCAGGAAATAGGGAGATCTGTCCCTCAACCTAAAGGTAGATTACGGATTAAAGATATGAGTTTAGTGGAACTTTTGAATCCCCAAAAGAATGAACATATTCTTGATCTGGGCTGTGGAGAGGGGGAATTAACGAAAGAGATTGCTGATAAAAGAGTTGCTAGAGTAGTTGGTATTGATATCTGTGATTCTCGTAAAGATTCTTGTAATAATTTCCAATTTGAAATAAGAAACGCCACCGATTTAGGTTTTAATGAAGAATTCGATGCTGTGTTCTCACATCATGTAATTCATCTTATAAAACCTCCAGAACAAGTGATATCTTCTGTTTGGAATGCACTTAAACCTGGCGGACGGTTTGTTGCAGAATTTTATGGACACGGTACTGCTAAAGAAATTATATTAGCTCTTCAAGAAGTTATGAGTCCTCAAAATTCTTCTTTTGATATTAATAAGGATTTTCCTTGGTACTTACCGACTCAAGAAGAATATTGCAATTTGCTGACAAGTCAAGGATTTACAGTAATTGTTAATAGGATTTTTCCAAAAAAGTTATACGTAGTAGATATCCGTAGCTGGACAGGAAATCTGGTACTGAACATTAAACGCTTTCGTGATATGGATGATGAGAACCGGCAAAAAATTTTTAAAGCGGTTGAAAATCAAGTTCGTTCTCAACTATTTGATGGTAGCAGATGGTTTGTGAACCACCAACATATCAGAATAGTTGCTATAAAATCTTCTCAGTTATCCAATAACAACTAATTTTACTTCTTCTTCCATCCACTAATAGTCACCCACGTCCGATAAGCAGCGTTAATATCTCCCCTTTTCATGGCTTCTTTTGCATTCCACGCTGCTTTATATCCCCTATCTAGTTCTCTTTTGATGGACTTAGCTTCTCTGGGATCTACTGGATTACTTCTTAAGGCTTGCATAGCTCTTTCAAAGTTTAGCAATGCAGTGTCATAGTCTCCACGACGACCAGCATTAACTGCAATTTGCAGGTAGTTCCATATATACCTCATTCCCTTGACTCTCCCCCAAGCACTCCCTGCAAAAATATAAGGAGGGACACAAATATCATCACTGATGTGTCCAGCTAATCCAGCTAACTCTGAGTAACAAGAGTCTCCTTCACTAGCAATTGCTGTAGTAGCGAAACCTAGTAATAAAGAAGCCAATAAAATAGGTGTAGTAAAGATTGTTTTCATTGAGTAATTACTTGGGAAATTGCTGTACTTTCACAACACTAAATGGGCGTGAGATAGAACCATAAGTTGAAGTAGGCGGGCTATTTGGATTTTCAAATTGTATTGACTCTAAACGAATAAATCTTTGTTGCAAATTTAAAATTTCATAAATTCTTTCTCCTCTTTGATCATGATTACATTCAAAAACAATCTCATTGGTTGAAATAAAGCCTTTATACTCGCCACCAAATTGTGATTTCTGACAAGGGGACAAGGATAACGGTTTAAAGTTGTTTTTAGAATCAATAATCCTATAGCTGGTATAGGAAGAAAAGCCATTAGAAACTTGTGATTCTTCAATCAAATATCTTGATTCAGTAGAGAAAGAGACTGGAGTGAGCAAAACAAGGTGTTCTGGGACTATTGGCAAATCTTTAATAATTTGACCAGAATCCTTCTGAATAATCATTCTTGCAGATGCAGTTTTGCCTTTAAATGGCATACATTGTCTAGTTCTTGCAGGACCTCTTAAGCGACTGTCTGGCTGCCCTAACCTTCTGAGAACTACGTCATAATAAACAGAAGTTTTGCCGTCGGGTGAAATTAGACTTTGTGAGCGATATTTAATCTCCGTAGAACCTTGGCAGTTTTCCCCTTTTAAAATTCTCAAGACTAAATCGAAGGTATTTTCCTGAGCTAAAGTATTACCAATAATGCCCAAGCTCCATGTGCTGATGATTGCACCAACAATAGCTACTGATTTGAGGTATTTTCTCACAAAGGCTCTTTAAATTTTAGTTTCAGCAATTCCATTATATCTTATAGCGTTCTTAGAGAGATGACCTCACACTAGGTAAATTAAGATATCTCTTGCAGTTGACAACTATATCATTTTTTGATATCATACCTCAACACAAAATCCAACTTCACACAATTATTTACATAAAAATATATTTTTACAACCATGATGACTTACAAGGGTTACAGTGCTAACATTGAAGTAGATTCAGAAGCGGAAATTCTTTTCGGGCGAGTGCTTGATATTAATGACGTAGTGACTTTTAAAGCACAAACTATTGAAGAAGCTAGCGAAGAATTCCAAAAGTCGATCGATGATTATCTAGAGTTTTGCAAAGAATTAGGACAGGAACCCGATCGACCTTTTTAAGTGAGTTAAAATTCCTTAATGAAGTACGAAGTAATTATTCACTGGAGTGAGGAAGACCAGGCATTTATTGCCGAAGTCCCTGAATTGCCGGGATGTGCTGCGGATGGCGAAAATTATCGAGAAGCACTGCAAAATTTAGAGATTATTATGCAGGAGTGGATAGAAACGGCTAACGCACTGGGTCGCGCTATTCCAGAACCGAAAGGTCGATCGATGTTTGCGTAGTTGAAATAGCATCACAGGCGATCGCCCTTATCTTCCCTAAAGTACGATCGCCCTTTCTTTTACCTAATCAAATGGATTCAATATAGTTAACCCATCCACGCGCTTAAAATCCTTAGCATTACGAGTCACCAAAACACATCCCTCAACTAAAGCACAGGCTGCAATTACACCATCACCTAGTTTTAAGCGATAATCTCGGCGAATTTTGGCGGCACTATCTAACACTGATTCTGTTAATAATACGCACTTAAGAAGCCTCAAAAATTCTCGCATCTCATTCGCTTGTTCTTCTGTCAATGCCGGGTAACAAAGTAACTCCACCCAACTAATCGGAGAGTAAAATGCCTCTGCATCTCCAGCTTCAATTTCATCAAATATAACCTGAACTTCCGGCTCGTCATAGAAGTAGTAAATCAGAATGTTGGTATCGAGAAGATATTTATTAATCATCCCATTCTGCTCTAAGTTGCAACTGGAATTCCAAAGCATCCACGCGCTTAGGTAAAAAACCGCGCCATCGCTTTAAGTTTTTTAGAGGCAATTTTGGATTGCTACCCTGAGTCTGGGTTGTTATGCGATCGCGCATCAATGCGGACAATACTTCTAAAAGTTGCTGTTGCTCATTTGGTTCAAGTCTGAGAACCTCAGTCAGTACAGTGCTGTAAGTAGACATAGGCTTTATGTTCAGATTTTTGACTCGTGTTACTATTATATAGCAATTAGAGACTTGGTTGTAAGAGTTTTTTCTTGCTCTCTATTATATCTCAATTTACAATTCTGGTAAATGCGATCGCCCTTAACAACTACTCAATCTGCTACAATCCTTAATAAAGGTCGTTTAGCCATGAGAAAATACCACTATGACTGCCCTCACCCTTAACCTCAATCCCATTATTAACCTCACAGACGATCAGTTTTTTCAACTCTGTCAGGAGAATGAAAATATTAGATTGGAACGCACGGCGAAAGGAGAATTAATCATCATGTCACCAGCAGGAGGAGAAACTGGAAGCAGCAATGCAGGATTAACAGCACAGATTTGGATTTGGAATCAGCAGAATAAACTGGGTAAAGTTTTTGATTCCTCAACAGGATTCAAACTTCCTAATAATGCAAATAGAGCGCCTGACGCTTCTTGGGTAAAATTAGAATGCTGGGATGCACTAACTCCCGAACAACAAAAGAAATTTCCGCCAATTTGTCCTGATTTTGTCGTCGAGTTAATGTCTCCCAGCGATAGTTTGAAGGAAACTCAGGATAAAATGAAAGAGTATCGAGATAATGGTACTGTTTTAGGTTGGTTAATCAATCGCAAATCTCGGCAAGTAGAAATTTACCGTCCGAATCAAGAAGTTGAAGTGTTAGAATCTCCACTCACTGTATCTGGTGAAGATATTCTCCCAGGATTTGTTTTGAATCTGGAATCGATTTGGTAAAGTGCGATCGAACTTATCCGATACAGTAAAATAGAGTTAAAGTTCTCGTGGAGTATTTACAATGGTTCAAACCCTGACCTACAGTAAAGAAGAGCTTGCAGGTTCTCACCTGGTTTTACAGGATATCAGTTGGGAAATCTACGAACAGTTGTTAGAAATATTTGCGGAACGTTCAACGCCACGCATGACTTACTATCAGGGAACTTTAGAACTCATGGTACCTTTACCAGAACATGAGAGGTATAGCTGGACTCTCGGCCGACTAATTGTAGCACTTTCTGAGGAAATTGGGATTGAAATTATCGGATTAAAATCATCTACTTGGCGTTCAAAACCCAAAAAAGCTGGAAAAGAAGCTGATGAATGTTTTTATATCCAAAATGAAGCATTAATGCGGGGTAAATTAACAATCGATCTCAAAACAGATCCTCCACCAGACTTAGCTGTGGAAATGGATTTGACTAGCTCATCTATCAATAAAATGGCGGTTTATGCGGAACTTAAAGTGCCGGAGGTTTGGATTTGGAAGAAGGGAAAACTAATAATTAACATTTTAAATGATACGGGTTATGTCGAGTCGGAAACCAGTTTGGCATTTGCCTCCTTTCCTGTCAAAGAAATCGCACAGTTTATGCACCTAGACTCGGAAAAGGGAGAGAATGCGAGAATTAGAGAGTTTCGGGAATGGGTGCGATCGCACTTAAATTAATTCCGGGTTTTTTACCCGCTTTTATGAAATCAGCTCGAATTTATTCTCTAATTTACCGATAATTACCACTCTCAAAATCCAATCTCGCCTCTGCTGCTAAAGCATCCAGTTTACCCTCGGCAATATCTTTCTCTAATTGAACATCCCATCGTTGGAAATCCAAATTTAGAAACCACTCTAACAACTCTCCAATCTTGTTGGGCGGAAGTTGGAGAATCGCATTTTCTATCTGTTCAACAGTCAACATAGGCTATCTTAACTTACACTGAGTTTTGTTGTTTTTTTTGCTTGTTACTTATTATATTGGATTTTCCTCCCTATTATTCATCCCTACCAGGAAGTGGACGATCTTGACGCAACTCTCGCTGCCATTCCACCGGATCGCTAATATCCGCAAAGACATTACTTGCTGCAATTTTTTCTCCAAATAGCTTTAATTTGAGTTCTTTGGAGGATATCCCCCGATCGCGACCGGCCTGGTAATCTTGCCAAGCAGCTTCACTCTCTGCTATTTCTTCTGCTGAAATTACTTCATCATCTTCTGCAACTTCTTCCCGTAACTGAATCATTTTTTTCAAGTCTTCTAATAACCGCAGTTGGTCTGCAAGCGTGAGGCTTTTAACTTGATTCAGTACCTTGCTATAAGTAAACATAGACTTGGTTGTAAGAGTTTTTGCTTGTTGTCTATTATATCTCAATTTACAATTCTGGAAAAGCGATCGCCCTTATCTTCCCAAAGTGCGATCGCTCTTATTACTATCTTGCACAATTTGTTAGCTGCTGCGAATTCACCTCAAAGGCGATCGCAAACTCCACTTGCGGTAGCAATCTTTTAATAATCCGCAAGTGTTCCTCGGCGTCGTTTCGGCGGCGAAAACGCGCCACAGTCAGGCGTTGCAGGTTGGGCAGGTGACGGTAAATCACCCACGGGTAAAGTTGTTGTTTGTAGTTCATCGTTGTTCTGTCATAGATTGCGAGCAAAATGAGACACTAGAAAGGCAGGGCTGATTTCCCGTACTCTGCCCTTTTGCTGTCTATATAGACATAGTGTCTGGACAAGATTGTCTTGTCAAGCAGTCTAGACACGATGTCACATTTTGTAATGATTAAGCGAAGACAACCTCAAGAAGAAGCTGGCGAATCACTGCTTAAAAAACTGAGAGATGAGTTAGGAATGTCCCAAGAAGAATTTGCTCGGCAAATTGGGACATCGGTACGGACTGTGAGTCGCTGGGAAGCCGGAGATAACGTGCCGACATTCACAATTGCCCAGATGAAAGCTTTGGCAAATTTTTTGCGATCGCGCGGGTTAACTCTTGATGACTTGCCCGATCGCTTTGGCCCGCCTGAGTGAGTATTCAATTTCCCCTCGATTTGCCGCGCGATCGAAGGCATGAGAAGGATAGTCATGCCTTCGATCGTGCTATATCGATGATTGATTTATAATATGTCAATATGACGCGCCAATTTCTCAAAAAAGACAGAAGGCCTCAAGATAGTGATTCACCAATAGAGACGCTGAGAATTGAGCGGACGCAGCTTTCTCAGGCGGAATTTGCGGTGCAGTGCGGTATCCCCTTGCGAACTTACCAGCGGTGGATTTCCGGCGAAACAGAAGCAAAACCAACGCCTCGGCAGTGGAAAACTATCATGCGATTGCTACAAATTGAATCAGCCCTGGAAATTCCCGATGATTTTGGACCGATCGCTGTGAAGGAAAATGAAGATTAGAAAACCATTGCTTTCTGGGCGATCGCCCTTTATGCTCTCCTCTAAGTAGATACGCTAAGAGCGCTGAAGCGCAACTACGTACCTAATTTGTCTGACGACAATCAAACTGCCCTGCTTGTTAAGGAGGGTTGGGGGAAATCAGATTCGGAAGCAACGACCTATAAAATTGGTATTAGTGACTTTCAAAGCACAAACTATCGAGGAAGTTCGCGAATAATTCCCAAGGTTCGATCGACGATGATATAATTTTAATCCGCTTGTGAGGCTGCTGCACCATCTTCAAAGTTAAACTCATTTTCAATTGATGTATAAAATTGGGAAATCTGCTCAGTCGATGTGATGTGATAAACACTTTTGGTACTTCGCGCCCGATCGATATATTCGCGATATTTTGGGTTCAAAAATTTGTCACACAACCAAAGCACGCGGTAACTGGTAAGCGAACTCTTTAATATTGGGGTGTTTTCTGGCCAGCCTGCGGGCGGTTTAAAGTAACCCGACATCAGTCGTTTAGTTACCCACCAGAAATGCACGTATAGCGGTAGATCGATAAAAACCAGGGTATCCGCCTCATCAAGTCGCAGCCAGAGGGTTTCCATGCAACCAAAACCGTCAATAACCCATCTGTCAGTCTGCAAAATTTCTTGATGGGCGCGCTTAAAATCTTCCTTTGGAACCTCAGCGCCGCCCGATCGATATTGAATCTTGTCTAAGATGTGAAGCGGCAATCCAGTGATGTCCGATAATCTCTTGCTGAGAGTGGATTTACCGCCTCCCGCGTTGCCAAATACTGCTACTTTTTGCATAGCTGCTCGTTCGCCAGAATTCAACTTTAAGTTTAGCCGATCGACTTTGCGAACAAGTATTTAGCGCGATCGACCTCATGCCCGCTGCCTTCTACAATTAGTAACACACTGCCCTGAGAAATCTGCCGCTGATAAGCTTTCGCTTGCTCTGAAGTCAATCCCAATCCAATCAAAGCCCCCGCCAATCCGCCCGCAGCCGTGCAAATTCCACCACTCAACAGCGTAAAGCCGATCGCCCCAGACACCAATATTTGACCGACACCGGGAAGCGCCAGGATTCCCATTCCCAATACCAGCCCGGTGGCACCTCCCAGCAAATTGCCCAAGAACATTCCTTTTTTTAGCCCTGTTGCAGTGCCTGCGATCGCCCCTAACGACTCACAGGGAAGATTTAAAGAATTTTGCCCTTCTTGGAAGCCTTGCCCCAGCAAGAACATCTGGGCTAGTGGAAAGCCTGAAAACACCAGATAATCGAGGGCTTTTCCTGCGTCTTCACGGCTAGAAAAGGTTCCGAGGACTTGTCGCTGTTGGGTCAATATTGTATTAAACATCACTTAGTTTTGATAACTTAATTATTTTCTGTATTTTTCACTACTATTTTACCTATTTATTTCAAAAAGCAAGCATCAAAAAGTCTGATTGTCAGCAAAAATTGACAAAAAAGCGTCCGCAGGTTGAAGTTACCAGCGGACTCTTCTTTAGTCTGCGGAGCCAGACTTTGTATGACAATAAGCGGTTTCAACCGCCGAATAATTTCCTAACGCCGAGGTGCGTACATGATTACCAAAACGCCCAGCAAAGCAATCCACCCTCCCAGTAAATCGTACTTATCAGGAGCAATGCGATCGACAATCCAGCCCCACAGAATCGACAACACAATGAAAACACCGCCATAAGCCGCATACGCCCGTCCAAAAGTAGCCGGTTGCAGCGTTGGTACCACCCCGTAAACGCCCAAAATAACCATCCCAATTACGGCTAACCAAGGGCTTTTACCTTCGCGCAACCACAGCCAAAATAAATAGCCGCCGCCAATTTCACAAATTCCAGCTACTACAAACAGCAACAAAGATTGAATCATTATTTTTTACGGGAATCGCTCAAGGTTGCAGGTTCTTCGATTGTCAAAGCATCTTCGTTTTCTTCGCCAGTACGAATGCGAACTGTTCGAGTTACCGGAATGACAAACAATTTACCATCTCCAACTGTTCCTGTTTTTGCTGCTGCCACAATCGTATCAACAACTGCATCGACTTGATCGTCATTTACAACAATTTCAATTCTGACTTTGGGCAGAAAGTCAACTGTAAAAGGTTTGCCTTCCATATCTAGCAACCCCAAAAAAGCTAGGGGTCTTCCTTTTTGTCGCCCAAATCCTTTCGCACCGGTGACAGTCATTCCCTGAATGCCGAGTTTGACTAAGGCTTCTTTGACGGCATCCAATTTAGCAGGCTGGATAATCGCAAGAACTAATTGCATAGATTTTAAGTAAGTAGAGGGAAGAAGGAAGAAGGAAGAAGGAAGAGGGAAGAGGGAAGAGGGAAGAGGGAAAAAGGAAGAGGGAACAAGGAAGAAGCAATAAGGAAGAACGAAGAGGGAAGAGGGAAGAAGCAATAAGGAAGAACGAAGAAAGCCCTTCGATGCTTCGACTCCTCTCAGCGCAGCGCTTCAGGTAGAAAACTATTATGAATAAAAGAAATTCTTTCTCCCCCTCTCCCCTTCTCCCTATCGAGTTTCTGAGGAGGATTTAGTTGCCTATCGAGATTTAGAGGAAGGGACGTTATCGCGCAGTGGATGATTGATATCCGATGGCAAAAACAGTGGTTTACCTTTAATTAAGCTGTCTCCAATTAGGTAAGCAAATCCTCCGACAAAGAAGGCCAAAGAAATACCGATCGCAGTCAAAGAATTTGTTTGAGCGCTACCAGATCCAGTCAAACCGTAGTAGAAAATGCCACAAACCATCAGTAAATTGGCAACCAAACCCAATAAGGGAATCACAATTGTTTTGATTGGATTTGTTTCTTCATCTAGCAAATGGTCGAGAGTTGCAATCAGCGTCACTCCGCAGGTAATTCCGTACAGCATAAACGTGCCGATGTTGGAAACTAAGGTGACAATCGTCACGTTATCGACACTCTGGACTGCATAGGAACCAATCAAAGCCGAGAGCCCAGTTAGAAAGTAAATACCGATGTGAGGCGTGTTGTAGCGCCCGTGTAAAAAGCCGAATACGGCCGGCAATTCGCGATCGCTCCCCATGGCGTAACTGATCCGAACACCCGTTGATAGCGACGATAGCGCTGTCCCGATCAATGCCATGACGACTGTGCTGGCGATCGTAATTTGCAGCAAAAATCCGTTGCCAAACAGCAGTGAATCTCCTAAAATTTTGGCGATATCGCCGATCGGCGCACCCGACGATAATGCTGCGGCAAAACCCGTTACAGTTTTACCATCAACGGTTGCAGTGTATTGGTCGCCGATGAAAAAATTAGCCGCGAAATACTCAAAGAAATAGCAGATACAAGCCTGGATAAATAAAGATAGAATTACACCGCGAGGAATATCGCGCTGAGGATTAATTGCCTCACCCGCCATCGCTGTTGCTGATTCAAATCCAACAAGTAAAAGGATTGCGATCGTCGCCTGATAAATCAATCCGGATAAATCGTGCGGCATCACAACGCTCAAGGCATTTGCGTGTTCGTAATTGACATTCGGATGACCCAATCGGTAAACAATCATCAACAATCCCAGGAAGGTGAGAGAGCTAATTTGCACAATGTTGATGATGATATTAATCAGTGTAGAACCAGTAACGCCCATGAGAGCAATGCCGCCCACCAGCCCAGTAAAGATAAAACAAATTAAGGCTTTGGTGAACCAATCCGTTGCAAAATCAGGGTTAAATAACTGCCCGATGTAAACGACAAGCGTTCCCATAAAGCTAATCATAATTCCGGGGTAAACCCAGTAGTACAAATGTGCGGCCCACCCGGTGACAAACTTGGCTAAACGCGCCAAACGAAAGTGTTTGTGTTCTTCTTTGGCTAAGATTGCTGCTTCGGCGTAGTAGTAAGAACTGCCCGCACCTGCTTCGGGATAAGCTTTAGAAAGCGTTGCATAACAACTGGCCGTTAGTAGGGCAATACAGGTAGCAAGGGCGATCGCCGCCCACATATTTTTAGCGGAATCCGGCGGGGCTTGCAGTTGGTATGTCGTCCACAGAAAAGCGCCCGGTGCGATCAGCGCCATCGCGTTAATGGTGATGCCTACCAATCCTAGAGTAGGCTTGAGTTGTCCATTAGAGTTGGTCATCGAATTTTAGATTTTAGATTTTAGACTTTAAACCGATTGGTGTAGATGCACCCAGCGGCTGGTGACCAAATTGCTTTTGGTCATAATTTACATACAGTCTCTTGTGTAATGATTAATACTTGATAAGTCTGTATCAGAGAATACAAAAGCTAGCTCTAACTTGCGTTAGTTCGTCTATAAGCTTTGTGATGTATGGATTAGACGAAATATGAGTTTTTCAGATGCGATCGCACTTACAGCGGTTTTGGGAGTTGGGGGCGATCGCAATTAGCTACTAGATTAGCTACTAGCTGATAATTTAGTTGTAGGGTACGTGGAAGAGAAAATCAAAAGAAAGCAGCGAGAGTTATTACTGGCGACGCACCTTGTATCTAGAAAATCAATGGGGTAGGCACTCCTGGCACTACCCCTACAAATTTATTTGAATCATTTAGGATTGCTATATTACTTTGCTTTCTCGCCAACGATCGCAGCGATGGGAACCGCATAATGAATTGCATCGCCTCTCAAATGTACGCCAATCCCCAGACTGTCAACACCAATATCTTCTCTAAAAAGTTGTCGCAGCTTATCGTCATCGCCGGGGTTGGGGAAAGAAGCAGCTAACTGCTGTTCTAGTTCCAATTCTACTTTATAAAATGCTAATTTGACATTTTGCAGATTCGCATCCGCGACTAATTTGGGCAATTCTTCCAGAGTCAAGGCGCGAGTATGAGATGGATCGCGCAGCTTCTCAATATAGTTGTAAGCATCGACTTTTTCCGGCGGCATTGCCACATCAGCAATCAAAATGCGATCGCCCGCGCGACACACCCGAACCATCTCCGACAGCACAACATCCGGCTGCAAGAAGTGATGGAAAGCGTAACGACTCAGCACAATCGAAAAACTCTCATCGGGAAACGGTAGCGTTTCGATATCGCCTTGCACCCACGAGAGATTAGTCAAGTTTTTTTGATCGGCCAAAATCTGGGCTTGTTCTAGCATTGCCGGTGTTAAATCGATGCCAGTAACGCGATGGGAAACTGCCGCAAAAGCACACGCCACAATACCGGGGCCGCAAGCCACATCTAGAACTGTATCATTCTCAGATACGCTTGCCATCTTCATCAATAAATCGAGAGATTCTTGATTTGTGTGGCCGTACAAGTTAGAAAATGGCACAGCTTGACGGGTGAACTGATCGATGATGGATTCGTGATATGCAGTCATAATTAAATGGTGTGATTTTTGGCGGCTAGCAGGTAGAGTAGGAGCGACTTTTGCCACTCCTACAAAATTTATTTTATCCTTGTGGATTTTGCAATACGCCACCTGCCAGAGCAGTTAAAATCGCTACGCCAAAGGCCAGCCTGTACCAGACAAACACCCACGTATTCTGAGTTTGCAGGAACTTCATCAGCCAGGCGATCGAAATATAGGAAAAAATAAAAGCTGAAATTGTTCCGACTATCAAAGCTACAACTCCAGCATCGCCGGCACCTTCACCCAAAGCACTTTTCAATTCCACTAAACCAACCAGAGTAATTGCCGGAATTCCTAACAGGAAAGAAAACCGGGCTGCGGCGGCTCTTTGCAATCCGAGGAACAATCCTGCTGTTAGGGTGGAACCCGATCGCGAAACACCAGGAATTATTGCCATTGCTTGAGCTAATCCCATTAAAATACCATCTTTGATATCTAATTTTTCGTAATCCCGTTCGCGCTTGCCAGTTTTTTCGGCGATCGCTAACAATAGTGACATGACAATAGACGCAATTGCGATCGCCCCCAAACTCCGCAGCGGTGATTTATCAAAATCTTTAACAAATATCTTGATCAGCAGTCCAAAAAAGATAATCGGTATAGTTCCCAAACCAATTCCCAGGGCCATCCGAAACTCTTGCGATTCGTAGTCTGAGCTGGTAATAGCTTTAAACGCACCAAAAGCTATATTTGTCAAGTCTTTCCAAAAATACCACAGCACTGCCACAATGCTGCCCAACTGAATTACACCAACATAAGCAACACCAGGATCGCCCCATCCCAGGGCTACTGGGACTACCTTCAAATGAGCGCTGCTGCTGATGGGCAAAAATTCTGTTAATCCTTGCACCATACCTAAAACGATCGCCTGCAAGATATTAATCTGATGCTGCACGTTGCTAGGAACGGCGGGCGTCTGGGCCAGGAGTACGTCAAGTAAAGCTATCATAAGTTGTCAGTTCTCTGTTGTCAGTTCTTTGTTTAATCTAAGATCTTCCACCATTTTCAGGAACGAGTTCCTGTTACAATTCCACAGCACATAAATTTTCTGGTGGATCGGGTACAGGTTGTTGTCGCTGAGAGGCTGATTGGGACAGGTGCATTCTGTCAGTTGCATCCTACTGTAGATTGCAACTAAAAGAGAATTAAGCTCCTCAATCAAAAACCACCTTAACCTAATCAGCAACATTTGCATACAGTTGCTGATACAATTAGAAAAGTTTTTGCATCTAGTGAAGCCAGCTTACAGAAAGTGCCAACAACCTATGATATTTTCCGAATCCAAAAAATTAATTGTTACTGCTGCTTCTGGCATCAGCTCGCTGCGGCGAATCTTGTCGGTCAGTATTTTTACTGTGGCGATCGCACTTAGCTTGATACTGCTCATCGGTCAGCCGCCAGCCTACGCAACTCTCACGGACGATCGCTTCGACGGCACTATCTTTGCCCTGTACGCAGGTAACGGTTCCCTAGTTCCTCCTAAAGTCAAACTGACTGATTCTTTCAACCGCAAAAAACCCGCTTTGTTAGTTTTTTACACTGACGACAGCAGCGACTCGAAGCAATACGCGATCGTTGTCTCAAACCTCCAGGAATTTTACGGTCGCGAAGCCGATTTTATCCCCGTCAGCATTGACTCTTTACCTTCGGAACCTTCACCAAAAATAACCGAACCCGGTCATTATTACGAAGGTTTCGTACCTCAAACTGTCATCCTCGACCAATCGGGAAAAGTAGTTTTTAACGAAAAAGGACAAATACCTTTTGAGAAGGTAGATGATGCCTTTCGGAAAGTATTCGACTTGCTGCCTAGAGAAAAATCTCTTCCCTTGAAACGGCGCGTTGTCAACGAACTCAACATCGAATTGTCGAAGTAAAATGTTGCCATAAAAGGACAATTCCAGAGTCCAAGGAATGTCAAGTTAAGATTCAAAATCTTTGTATCTCTCGTTTCTAGCGGAGCCTAGATCCCCCTAAATCCCCCTTAAGAAGGGGGACTTTGAGAAGATTCCTGTCCCCTCAATACGATTTTAAATACATTGATTAATCGCCAGCCTAAATCCCCCCTTACTTAAGAAGACCCACTGTGAGAAGATTCCTGTCCCCCCCTTGGGAAGGGGGGTTAGGCAGGGTGGATTAATTGTCAGGGGGGAATGTATGATAGAACAGGTAATCAAGTCTGCCCTGTCCGGGTAGACTATCCCTTCTGAAATGAATTAACCATGAATTTAATTGAAGCA
>NZ_JAHREU010000024.1:59345-94767 GCF_020883145.1 Microcoleus sp. CAWBG27 | reverse complement strand
ACCTGAACGTTCGGAGCCCAGAGTTTTGAAACTCCGACCGAAACCGTATCGTCGAATGCAGGAACCTCGCTCTGTCTTGAAAGCTAGACTACGAAGGTGATTAAGCCTTTTTCAGTGCCATTGGACTGAAGTCCGAACGATCAAACTGGTAAGAGAGGACTGAAGTCCTCACTACAAACTGGTAAGAGAGGACTGAAGTCCGAACGATCAAACTGGTTCGTAGTAAGGACTTCAGTCCTGATTGACTCAACAACCAGCAGAGAGGATTAATGAACAGCGAACAGTTTTTACCCCTTGTTTCGGTTGTGGTACCTGTTTACAACGGGGAGACGGATTTACCTGATTTAATTGAGTGTTTGCGATCGCAAACTTATCCCACAAACAGAGTAGAATATCTCTTAGTAGACAACAAAAGTCGCGATTGCACTTCAACTATCCTTCAAGCAGCAGCCAAATCTCCCAACCAAGAGGGATTCAATCAAATCACCATTCGCAATCTCGCCGAAAATACGATTCAAAGTTCCTACGCCGCCAGAAACAAAGGAATTCGCGCCTCAACAGGCGAAATCATCGCCTTTACCGACGCAGACTGTCGCCCCGAATCTCAATGGTTGCAAAATTTAGTCGAACCCTTCGCTAACTTAGAAATAGGAATTTCCTGCGGGGAAATCCTCGCCCTCCCTGGTAACACTCTCTTAGAAAAACACGCCGCCCGCGAAAATACTTTATCTCAACAACATACTCTCGCTCACCCTTTTTGTCCCTACGGTCAAACGGCTAACTTAGCTGTGCGCCGCCAGATTTTAGCACAAGTGGGTTTGTTTCGCCCCTACCTTACGAGCGGTGGCGATGCGGATTTGTGCTGGCGGATTTTGCGGGAAACATCCTATAAAATGTATTTTGCCCAAAATGCGATCGCCCGACACCGCCACCGCACTACAATAAAACAGTTACAAAGTCAATGGCATCGTTACGGCGAGTCGAATAAATATTTGCACGAACTCCACGGTGTCGATTTGATGCGAGAATTCACCTCCAGGGAATATTTGTACCGGCTGGCTAGATGGCTGTTAAAGGAATTGCCGGTTGCTACTGCTAAATGTGCGATCGCCCGTGCCGATCTGGTAGATTTGTTCAATACGCCGATCGGTCTCATAAATGTCAGGGCAAGGGCGATCGGACAGCGACAAGCCAAACTCCCAGAACTAGCTCGGGAAATTGAGCGACTTTAATCTTTTAGGTACGTTGTTGCGCTTGAGCGCTCTCTTGAATTTTAATCGGGTTTCTGCCAGCGCGATCGTAGCATCCGAACTTCTTTGATACACGAGCGTTGCTGAGTAATTTTCCCTCCGTTCAAGCCTATCTATATCAAAAGTAGGATTGACAAATCTTCCTTAGTATAATGTGACACCTCTAAATCTTCAATAACACTAATACTGATAATCCCAGCTTGACATCCGATAAGTACAATTTATCTGTATATTAAGTATGCTGAATTAGGAAATGTCAGGAACTCAGGGAATCAACGCCACTGAGCTTGCAAGAAATTGCAAGCTGTTCTGACCAGACCCCTTGATGGCGAGGAGACGTTATTTAGGTCATGACACCGGCGAATGCGACGCCAGTTTGCCGCTCTGTCACCTGCGATTAAACAGTTTTAAAGTCACTGAAACAGTGTCGTAGGTCTAACAAGCCTTCATAACCAGGTCGAGGCAAACATTACCCCGGAAGGGAGACTGAGGCAACTATGCCTCGAAAGGGAGGGGCAACCATACCCCTCCAACCCCGTAAGGGGATTGACGGGGACTCTCATTCCCCCGCGTCGTTTCCCTCTCAGGTCTAAAGACTCTGAGTTTCCCACTTACCGAGCTTTTTTATGAAAATTTCAGGCAATCCTTAATATAAAATTAATAAGTGTATTTTGCCACGGGCGGTTTCAGAACGACGAAAAACTCGCATTTACCGCCAAAATATCTTTACTTCTGGCGAATGAGCTCAGCCTTCTGGTGTCGAGATTATTCTCAGATTTTTAAATTTTTGTAACAATTACAGGTAGTGCCAATGGCTCAAATCCTACTCCAGACCGTTTGGTTTATACCTTGCTATCCACTTATCGGCGCATTTCTGTCGATATTGTGGTTTCCAGCAGTAACTCGCCGCACGGGGCCTAGACCCTCCGGTTACGTGAACGCCATCTTAACTCTCTTCGCTTTCGCCCACGGCGTCATCGCCCTGACAGCTATCTGGAACCAACCGGCACAACACCAGTTCATTCCCTGGCTGAATGTGGCAGGTTTAGACTTAACCATTCCCGTAGACATCTCTGCTGTCACCGTCGGGGCGACAGTTTTGATTACGGGACTGAATTTTCTGGCGCAGATTTATGCAGTCGGCTACATGGAAATGGACTGGGGCTGGGCTAGGTTCTTTTCCCTGATGGGGCTGTTTGAAGCGGGGATGTGCGGCTTGGTATTGTCCAACTCTCTGTTTTTCAGCTACATGATTCTGGAAGTCCTGACTCTGGGAACTTACCTGCTAATCGGGCTGTGGTTCAACCAGTCTTTGGTGGTGACGGGCGCCCGCGATGCTTTCTTGACTAAGCGGGTAGGAGACTTATTCCTGTTGATGGGAGTAGTCGCAATTCTGCCGCTGGCTGGAACTTGGAATTTTGACGAGTTGGCAGTTTGGGCCAAGACTGCAAACATTGACCCCACAGTGGCGACGCTGTTGAGTTTAACTTTGATTGCTGGGCCGATGGGCAAATGCGCTCAGTTTCCCCTGCACCTGTGGCTGGATGAGGCGATGGAAGGCCCTTTGCCGGCAACGATTTTGCGGAACACGGTGGTTGTGGAAACCGGCGCTTGGATTTTGATTAAATTGCAGCCCGTGATTGCTTTGTCGCCCGTGGGGCTGAAGACAACTATTATTGTGGGTGCTGCAACGGCGGTGGGTGCGTCTTTAATTGCGATCGCCCAAATCGACATCAAGCGCACGCTTTCCTATATAGTTAGCTCTTACATGGGCTTGGTATTTATCGCCGTCGGCACCGGACAAACCCACACAGCTTTGACATTAATCTTTGCCTACACCCTAGCAATGGGTTTGTTGGTAATGAGCATCGGTTCAGTAGTTTGGAACAGCATCACTCAGGATGTCCGATATCTCGGCGGTTTGTGGGCGAAGCGGCCGATATCGGGAATATCGTTTCTTGTTGGCGCCGCTGGAGTGATTGGACTGCCACCTTTCGGCTGCTTCTGGGCTTTATCAGAGTTAGCAGGCGGGCTTGCTAAAACTCATCCTTCACTGTTAGTAGTAGTGCTGTTTGTGAACGGCGTGACTGCTTTTGGCTTAGTGCGCGTTTTCGGTTTAGTTTTCGGTGGCAAACCCAAGCAAATGACCGAACGTTCGCCCGAAGTTGCCTGGCCTTTTGTCTTGCCGATGACAGTGTTAATGGGGTTTACCTTGCACGTCCCACACTTGCTCGCCGCCTGGAAATTGCTGCCTTTGGCAACTCTAAATTATACTGCGGCCGGGCTGTTAGCTTTGTCAAGTGCGATCGGCATTGGTGCCGGAGCATTTATTTACCTGAACGAAAAGTGGGAAAAACCAGTGCGAATTGGTTCTCAAGCCGTGCAAGACTTCTTTGCCTACGACTTTTACACCGCCCAACTTTACCGCGTGACAGTAATATTTGCAGTCGGTCTGGTTTCCCAAATCATATCCTGGTTCGATCGCAATATTGTTGACGGATTCGTTAACTTAATCGGTTTTGCCACAGTTTTCGGCGGGCAAAGCCTCAAATACAACGTTAGCGGTCAAACTCAGTTTTATGCCCTGACAATTCTGTTCGGAGTGGCACTTTTGGGATTGCTCGTAAGCTGGCCTCTGTTGGCTCGCCTGTCGCTGATTGTCGGCGGGTAAAGAGATATAAAGTTGAAGATTTTAGGTGACACTTTTAACCTAAAATCTTAAATAAATGAAGTCTTGAATAAAGATTTCAAATCTCAATCCAACAAGGCAGAATACATGAAAGACAATCACAGACAAGTAAATCTTTCCCGGCGCAACTCCCTCAAATTTGTCGCAGGAGCAATCGGCACAGGAATACTAGCAGCACGAGTAGGCGCTGACGTAGCTGCACCAGAACCAGCAATTGCTCAAAATGAGATGAGTCCCGATGCAGCTTTGGCAAAATTGATGGAGGGGAACAAGCGGTTTGTTAACAGAAAACGCCAAAGTCCGAACCAAGACTTACCTCGCCTTGCCGAAGTTGCCAAATCTCAAAAACCATTTGCTGCTATTCTTGGCTGTGCAGATTCCCGCTTTCCTTCTGAGATTATCTTCGACCAAGGATTGGGCGATTTATTTGTCTGTCGGGTAGCCGGAAATGTGGCTACTCCAGAAGAAATTGGCAGCCTGGAATTTGGCACACTGGTGTTGGGAGCAAAAGTGCTGGTAGTAATCGGCCACAAACGTTGCGGTGCGGTAGATGCAACCATCAAAGGCGCTCAAGTTCCCGGTCAAATTGGCAGTTTGCTCGAAGCAATTAAGCCTGCTGTAGAAAGCTCGAAAGGCCAAGCAGGCGACCGTCTAGAAAATGCCTCAAAAGCCAATGTGGTGCTGCAAACTAAAAGGTTGAAAGCATCTCCAGTTATCTCAAAGTTAATTGAAGAGAACAAGCTGAAGGTTATTGGTGGATATTACGATTTAGACACGGGTGCAGTCAATATTTTGATTGAGTCCTGATGTAATTTGCGATGAATAATTAGGGTGAAAATTTACAGCTCATTCTCAACTTAATTAAGCGCAAAAGCGTACAAAATTGATTCTTTACTCTTCACTCTTCACACATTATGCTTAGTGCATTGCTCTGGTTGCCTGCGTTGGGCGCTGCGGTAGTCGGGTTCTTGCCCGGAAAAATGAATGCGATGCGGGTGCGCTCCGTCGCTTCAGTCTTTGCTGCTGCCGTTTTCCTGTTGAATCTCTGGCTGCTTACTCAATTTGACACGACAAATTCAGGGCTACAATTTCAAGAATATTTGCCTTGGATTCCGCAATTGGGTTTGAGCTACAACTTGGGAATTGATGGCTTATCTTTGCCACTGCTAGTTTTAACCGGATTGCTGACGCTATTAGTGATTTACGGTACTGGTGAAGGCATTGCTCGCCCCCAGCTTTACTACGCTTTGATTTTGTTGATCAATGCGGGGGTGGCGGGAGCTTTGATGTCTCAAAATTTGCTGCTGTTCGTCCTATTTTACGAACTAGAATTACTTCCTTTTTACCTGTTGATTGCGATTTGGGGTGGCAAGCAGCGCGAATATGCTGCGATGAAGTTTCTGATTTACACGGCAGTTTCGGGACTTTTAGTTTTAGCAGGATTTTTGGGTGTAGCTTGGCTGAGCGGCTCTTTAAACTTCGATTACAGTGCAATTACTACTCAAGATTTGCCCTTAAACACGCAATTAATCTTGCTAACAATTGTCCTATTTGGGTTGGCAATTAAAATTCCTTTAGTGCCCCTGCACACTTGGCTACCGGATGCCTACGTCGAAGCTTCGCCAGCAACAGCAATTCTGTTGGGAGGAGTTTTGGC
Organism: Microcoleus sp. CAWBG27; assembly: GCF_020883145.1. Taxonomy (NCBI): domain Bacteria; kingdom Bacillati; phylum Cyanobacteriota; class Cyanophyceae; order Oscillatoriales; family Microcoleaceae; genus Microcoleus; species Microcoleus sp. CAWBG27. The sequence goes on along the minus strand of NZ_JAHREU010000024.1, from coordinate 89,171 downwards.
GAAATTGGGAACTTACGGCTTAGTGCGGTTTGGTTTGCAGATGTTCCCCGAAACTTGGTCGATTGTCGCTCCTGGTTTAGCGATAATCGGTACGGTGAGCGTGATGTACGGTGCTTTAAGCGCGATCGCCCAAAAAGATATCAAGCGCATGGTAGCCTATAGTTCGATCGGGCATATGGGCTACATCCTCGTCGCCTGCGCCGCCGGCACCAAACTCGCCTTAATCGGTGCTGTCGGGCAAATGGTAAGCCACGGCTTGATTTTAGCCTTGCTGTTTTATCTCGTAGGCATCATCGAAGCCAAAGCCGGTACCCGGGATTTGGACGTGCTCAACGGCTTAATGAATCCGATGCGCGGTTTACCCACAGCAAGTTCGCTGTTAGTTTTGGGCGGCATGGCAAGCGCCGGAATTCCCGGTTTAGTCGGTTTTATCGCCGAATTTTTAGTATTTCAAGGCAGTTTTTCAACATTTCCAATTCCGACTTTACTGTGCATTTTAGCCTCCGGGTTAACAGCAGTTTACTTTGTAATTCTGCTCAACCGCACTTGTTTTGGCAAGTTGGACAATGCCACGGCTTACTATCCTCCAGTGAAGTTTGCCGAAAATCTGCCAGCCCTAGTTTTAGCGGCGATCATTTTCTTCTTGGGAGTGCAACCGGTGTGGCTGCTGAAGTGGAGCGAATCCACTACAAATGCAATGGCAGTAACTCTATCAACGGGCAGATATTCTCAAGTAGCTGTCAAGTATCAGCAGCAGAAATCAGTTATTAGTCATTAGTCATTGGTCATTAGTCATTAGTGCTGTCCCCGCTCGCGAACAGCATTAGTGCTGTCCCCGCTCGCGAACAGCAGTCATCAGTCATTGGGCATTGGGCATTGGGCATTGGGCATTGGGCATTAGTCATTAATCATTAGTCATTAGTCATTAGTCATTAGTCATTAGTCATTGGTAATTTCAACCAACTGTCAACTGTCAACTGTCAACTGTCAACTGTCAACATCGGTTACTTAGTTGGGTTTTTCTCAGATATCTTCGATGGCATTATTGCCAGACGCATCGGCGTCAGTAATCAACAATTACGTCAAGCCGATAGTTGGGCTGATGTCTGCTTCTATATCTGCGTATTTGTCAGTGCGTGGCTGGTGCATAAAGATTTGGTAATAGCCTTTCAAGTACCGCTGCTGGCTGTAGTTTTTGTACAGTTGGTATGGTGGATTGTTAATTTGCTAAAATATGGTAAACCAGCCAGCTACCACACCTACTCCGCTAAATTTTGGGGAATAACTCTGTTCATTGCTACTATTGCTCTTTTCGGCTTTAACTACGCTGGAATTCCCCTGTGGCTAGCTATTATTTCTGGCATCATTCATACTGTAGAAGAGATTGCTATGACACTGCTATTGCCAGAGTGGAAGCATGATGTTTTGAGTGTCTTTCATGCTATGCGGTTGCGTCAAAAATTGATTTCTGATCCCCTCAGTAACGACTAAAGTCGGGTTGAGAATAAAAGGCAGCTTTTCCGGGACAGAAAAATAAGAATTCAGGGTTCAAATTGTCCAAATAATATTGCTATTCATTAGGAGAAACTAAAAATGGTACAAACCCCTAGTAAACCAGCAACTAAACTGCCTCCTTCCAAACACGAATTTGCCGAAATCATTCACAGACTGGAAGCTGGCGGCGCGATGATTCCAGATACGCCGGAAAATCTGATGCAAATCATCGCGATTTGGAAGGCCTACGCGGTACCGATGGATTTCTATTGGCGGGATTTACTTTACATCGCGGAACGGGTATTTTTAAACCCGCTTCCTTTCTTTAAATACTTCTTACCCCAGGAGTATTTAGACTTGCAAAATCACTATTCAGGTGACGGTGCAGATTTACGGATTTGGCGGGGGACTGGAAGCGCACACCCGGAACTTTTGGAGTTCATGGAAAATGGAGAAACTGGCAAAAAGCCACGTTTGTTTCACCATTTGTGGCACGATCGCATTAACATGGAATTTGCCGAAGAGTGCATGAGGTCAATGCTGTGGCACCGGGGGATGTACGTTCCTGTCAATCAGTTTGACCCCTATCTCGACAGCGACGAATACAAAGCAAATGCCGATCGCGCTATTAAAGCTTACTTCAAAAAAGACCCGTTCATGCTGGCCCTGCACAAAGCATTTCCCGAAATGTTTTTGGAACAGTGCCGCCAGATGTCTTATTACAGCAATCTCGGTTTATTCTGGGAAGTAATGGCACCCGTGTTTTTTGAAGTTTCCGACTTGTACGACGAAGGCAAAGTTACGACTGTCCCGCAGGCGATGGATTTCCTGGTAAATGGTATATTTGCGATCGCCGGTCGTCCGATTTACCACCACGTTCTCATCGACGGCGAAACCTACGAAATCATCCCGAAATCAAAAGGTTTCACTTGGCTGTACGAAGCAGCGCTACCCTACGTAGAATCGGTATTTTACCGCACTTCGCCGTTCCGGGGAACCAAATCTTACAACGCGCAAGCCAAGGAAGTTCCCGACGACCAAAAAGACTTCCACTACGGTATTTTGTATGCAGATAAATTCCCTGTAGGAACTGCCGGCATCCCGCCGACGCTGCTAGCCCAAGATATGCTGCACTTCCTGCCGCCTTATTTGATGGATTTCTACAAACACCGATGCCGCGGCGAAGATGATATCCTGAATCAGATTGGGGTGACGTTCCAGCGATCGATGTACTGCGTTACTTCGGCGGTAATTCAAGCTTTGCGGACGGCTCTGCTGTATCCTTTGGATGACCCGAATCCGAAACATTTGAAGGCAAATCGGGCGTTTTTTGAGTCTCAGATCGATCGCTTTTGCCGCCCGGAATACGGCATGAAATATGCGGCGAAGTTGAAAAACATTCAGACTTCTGATTACAGATAGTCAGTTGACAGTTATTCGTAGTGCGGACTTTAGTTCGTTCTCATTCTGCGGACTAAAGTCCGCACTACAAACCTTATTGATGTTCGTAGTGCGGACTTTAGTCCGTTCTCATGCTGCGGACTAAAGTCCGCACTACAAACCTTAATGACTAATCACTAATCAATAATTACTATGAACAGCAAAGATTTAGCCCAATATATCGAAGCAACCGATGGCATTTCCAAACCGTGGCTGTTGGTGCAACTCCGGATGAAAAAATTGCAAGAAAGGCGATCGCAGATTTCTACTGAAGAATATCTTAGAGAACTTACCGATCTTCACCAAGATTTAATGAATCTGGGCGAATGGTGGGTGGGAATCGAAGATGAAGTGTTTAAGAGTTAAATCGGAATGGGTAAGGTCAGAAATTTGTCAATAGTCTAATTCGAGCGTCGAGTTGTCTCGGTTCAATAAACAAAGATAGCATCTCAGTTTTGTAAAAAGCATTTTTTTATTGTAGTGCTGTCCCCGCTCGCCTATTGTACAATAGGCGAGCGGGGACAGCACTGTAAATGTAAAACTGAGATTTTCCCTACTGCGTGAATCTCTTAATCATCTAATCCGCCAGTCGGGTAGGGTGCGCTAGCTTTTCACATTTTTTGTGATGTGTCAAGCAAATAGTTTGACGCACCCTACGACTGAACTAAAAGGCAGGTTATCGGTAGAGAACAAAATACTCTCCTGCTTGAATTTTGCACGGAGTTGAATGTGCTTGCCACATTCGGTTGGATTCTTATATTAAATATAGGCACATCGAAATGGGACAGATAATTATTAATGAATTCCGCCGTGACGGCAGTTTTCAGGGCGATGAGTACGTAGAACTACTATTGACAGAAGACTTAACTGCTGCTCAATTGCAAACTTTTTTTGTTGGTGATTCAACGAATCCAACAACCGCTAAATATTCTGCTTATCAGTTCATAAATATGGGAAGTATTGCTCCTGTATTCAAGGCAGGAACAATAATTGTGCTGGGCGGTTCGAGCGTAATTCCAGCGAATGAAATTACCTACAATCCACTTCCCGGAAGAACTGATGCTGATTGGAACATTCAATTATTGATAACTAGCAATAGAGGTGGTACGTACCTCAATAATGTTTTAGGTTCAACTAACACTATTGCAGGAAATTTTGCAGAGTCAGATCTTGTTTGGGTAGATACTAGCAGTACGGGAACTACTTCAGTTGATTCGATCGCCTGGCCGACAACTGGTTTGCAAACATTTGGCAATGCAGCTAAGGTAAAAATTGCCGCTCCGAATAACGGTGGTAATAACGGTGGTAATGTCGAATTCATGAGTGCGATCGGCGGTGTGAACAAAACTGCTAATTATGCTGTCAATAGTGTAGGTTCGATCGGCGTACCCAATTTCGGAATTAACACTATTTATATTAACAGCCTCCGCAACCCGCAGGTCAACAGCGCTCCAACTTTAACAAATTATAATGCTAATAGTTTAACCGCCATAAATGAAGACATAGCAAATGTAGCTAACACGGGTTTTAGTATTTTCAATATCACTAGCCAGTTAGGCGCTGATGTTAATGGCGATCCGTTGGGTGTCGCAGTCACAGCAGCAGACAATACTAACGGCAATTGGCAATTTTCAACTAATGGCAATACTTGGACAAATTTCGGCCCATTGTCGCCAATTTCAGCAACAATACTCGGCCCGACGCCTCTTTATAATGGCTTGCTTGGCAGCACTCCCAATTCTCAAAATTGGCTGTCTTTGACAAACTCAAATATTATTGCTCCTACCACTATTGCTTCAGAAATATTAAGCGGTAATGGAGTTAATTTAAACAGTACGGCTGCCAATAATATCTATGCTGGCTATACAAATAATCCCTTAAGTTCGTTATTTCCGCCGCTCGATCGCACGCAGGGATTTAGCCTGTCTTTTAATCTGCAAATTATCTCGGAATCCCGTACTAATGCGAATCGGGCGGGTTTTAGTATTGTTGCCGTTACCAGCGATAAAAAAGCAATTGAAATCGGTTTCCAACAGTTATCTGCAACTACGGGCAATATCTTTGCTCAAGCAGATGGAATTACTCCGAATCCTGGCGGGCAACTTAATAGCTTATTTCTGGCAGCCGAAAATGCTGCTTACAATACAAATCTTGCTACTAACTATACTCTGAAAGTTTTAGGCGACAATTACTTTCTTTCGGACGGCAGTAATAATGTTATACTAACGGGGATGCTGCGAAATTATGCTGCATTTACTGGCGCGATCGACCCCTATGAAACTCCTAATTTTCTATTTCTCGGAGACTACACAAACTCAGCTCAATCTAACATCAACTTAACGCGGGTTTCTCTGCAAACGCCTGCGAAAGTCCGCTTTGTACCCAACCCAAATTATTACAGTATCGCTGGCAGCGAACCAACGATTACGGTGCGGGCGTGGGATGGAACGAATGGAGTTGGTAACGGTACTGTGGGTGTGAACGCTTCAGTTACTGGAGGAACAACGCCGTTTAGCACTAATTCGATCGCACCGACGATTGCAGTTAATCCCGTCAATGATGTACCTTCGTTTGTCAAAGGGGGCGATCGCACTCTCAAGAGTAACTCCAGCCCGCAAACAGTCCCCGGATGGGCGACGGCAATTTCTCCAGGCCCCGCCAACGAGTCGGGACAAACTGTGGCTTTTCAAGTAGTCGGGAATGACAATGCTGCTTTGTTTAGCGTACCGCCTGCGATCGACTCGGCGGGCACGCTAACATTTACACCGGCCGTGGGTGCGATCGGCAGTGCTAAGATCGCTATCAATCTCAAAGATAATGGCGGTACAGCTAACGGTGGTGTCGATACATCCGCCAATCAAACTTTCGTCATCAACCTCACCAACCAGCCACCTGCCGGACAAACAGACAATTACACGATTCCCCACACCAAGGTATTCAACCAGCAAGCCCCCGGAGTATTAGGCAACGACAGCGACCCCGACGGCGATATTTTGACGGCGAAGCTATTGTCAAATCCCAGTAACGGCAAGGTCGATTTTAAGGCTGACGGTTCATTCAGCTATACTCCGAATGCGGGTTTTGCCGGGCCAGACAACTTCACCTACAGCGTCAGCGACGGAGTATCGCCGTCTGGGGCTGTTGTCGTCAACCTCAATGTCACCAACTTGGCACCTGCTGGACAAACAGACAATTACACAATTCCCCACACCAAGGTATTCAACCAGCAAGCCCCCGGAGTATTAGGCAACGACAGCGACCCCGACGGCGACCCCCTGACTGCCAAATTATTGTTAAGCCCAAACAACGGCCTGGTTAAATTCAACAGTGACGGTTCATTCAGCTATACTCCGAATGCGGGTTTTGCCGGCCCAGACAGCTTCACCTACAGCGTCAGCGACGGAGTATCGCCGTCTGGGGCTGTTTTCGTCAACCTCAATGTCAGCAACCAACTGCCTGCGGGACAAACAGACAATTACACAATTCCCCACACCAAGGTATTCAACCAACAAGCCCCCGGAGTTTTAGGTAACGACAGCGACCCCGACGGCGATATCCTGACAGCCAAGTTATTGTCAAATCCCAGTAACGGCAAGGTTGATTTTAAGGCGGACGGTTCCTTCAGCTATACTCCCAATGCGGGTTTTGCCGGCCCAGACAACTTCAGCTACAGCGTCAGCGACGGAGTATCGCCGTCTGGGGCTGTTGCGGTCAACCTCACTGTCACCAACTTGGCACCTGCTGGACAAACAGACAAATACACAATTCCCCACACCAAGGTATTCAACCAGCAAGCCCCCGGAGTATTAGGCAACGACAGCGACCCTGACGGCGATATTTTGACGGCGAAGCTATTGTCAAATCCAATCAACGGCAAAGTAAACTTCAACGCTGACGGTTCCTTCAGCTATACTCCGAATGCGGGTTTTGCCGGGCCAGACAACTTCAGCTACAGCGTCAGCGACGGAGTATCGCCGTCTGGGGCTGTTGCGGTCAACCTCACTGTCACCAATCAACCGCCTGCCGGACAAACAGACAATTACAGTACCTCACTTGATACCGCCCTCAACATTTCTGCGATCGCAGGCGTCTTAGGCAACGACAGCGACCTCGACGGCGACCCCCTGACGGCAACTTTATCAACTGGCCCCAAAAATGGCAAGGTCGATTTTAAGGCTGATGGTTCCTTCAGCTATACTCCCAATCCGGGTTTTGCCGGTACAGACATTTTCAGCTACAGCATCAGTGACGGCATATTGGCATCTCCTGCCATTTCGGTGAATATCAACGTCACCAAGTTGCTAACCAACCAGCCGCCAGTAGCAAATAGTGACAACTATACAACTCTCCACACCAAGGCACTGAATGTTCCAGCCCCCGGAGTCCTGGCCAATGACATTGACCCCGACGGCGACCCCTTGACTGCCACAGTGGAGTCACTTCCCAACAACGGCAAGGTCAATTTCAAGGCTGACGGTTCCTTCAGCTATATTGCCAATCCAGGTTTTATCGGTACAGACAACTTCAGCTACAGCGTCACTGACGGCATCAACCCACCTGTTTCGGTGCCGGTCAAGATCAATGTCACGAATCAGCAGCCTCAGGCAAATAGCGATCGCTACAACACTCCCCACAACAAGACACTCAATATTCCAGCCCCCGGAGTCTTGGGCAACGACGGCGACCCCAACAGCGACCCGTTAACTGCCAAACTGGTAACATTACCCAAAAACGGCAAGGTCAATTTCAACACTGATGGTTCCTTTAGCTATACTCCGAATCCGGGTTTTGTCGGCTTGGAGGAATTTAGCTACAACATCAGCGATGGGGCATCCACGACTGCGGAGACTCCGGTAAGTATCAATGTCACGAATCAGCAGCCTCAGGCAAATAGCGATCGCTACAACACTCCCCACAACAAGACACTCAATATTCCAGCCCCCGGAGTCTTGGGCAACGACAGCGACCCCAACAGCGACCCGTTAACTGCCAAACTGGTAACATTACCCAAAAACGGCAAGGTCAATTTCAACACTGATGGTTCCTTTAGCTATACTCCGAATCCGGGTTTTGTCGGCTTGGAGGAATTTAGCTACAACATCAGCGATGGGGCATCCACGACTGCGGAGACTCCGGTAAGTATCAATGTCACGAATCAGCAGCCTCAGGCAAATAGCGATCGCTACAACACTCCCCACAACAAGACACTCAATATTCCAGCCCCCGGAGTCTTGGGCAACGACAGCGACCCCAACAGCGACCCGTTAACTGCCAAACTGGTAACATTACCCAAAAACGGCAAGGTCAATTTCAACACTGATGGTTCCTTTAGCTATACTCCGAATCCGGGTTTTGTCGGCTTGGAGGAATTTAGCTACAACATCAGCGATGGAGTCTTAACGACTGCGGACACTCCGGTAAGTATCAATGTCACCAATCAGCCACCTCAGGCAAATAGCGACAGCTACACCATTCCCCGCGACAAGACACTCAATATTTCAGCCCCCGGACTCTTGGCTAATGACATAGACTCTGACGGTGACTTTCTAACCGCCAAACTTGATGCGGCGCCCAACAACGGTAAGGTAAATTTCAAGGCTGACGGTTCTTTCAGCTATATTCCGAATCCCGGTTTTGTTGGTACAGACAAGTTCAGTTACAACATCTCTGACGGGGTATTAACGTCTGCTTCGGTACCCGTCAATATCACTATCATCAACCGATCGCCGATCGCCAATCCAGACAGTTACAGTACATTGGATAGCAGTGTTCTCAACGTGGATGCGATCGCGGGCGTCTTGGCAAATGATATCGACCCCGACGGCAACCCGCTGACAGCCGCCCCGGTTGCTTTGCCCAACAAAGGCAATCTCATATTAAATAAAAACGGCTCTTTTACTTATACTCCCAATACTGGCTTCTCGGGGACAGACAGCTTTACATACAAGCTTAATGATGGAATTCTTGAGTCTTCGCCGGTTGCAGTGAACATTAGCGTCAAGAGTGCAAGCACATTTAACTTCAGTACCGCTAACTACAGTGCCAGGGAAAACGGTTCTTCTGCCACAATTACTGTGATTCGGACAAATACTGATGTTGCTGCGGGTGTGAGTTACAGTACGTCGAACGGCACTGCTAATGCTGGCAACGATTATACTGCTGCATCGGGTAGGCTGAATTTTGCGATCGGCGAAACTCAGAAAAGTTTTACTGTACCAATTCTTGATGACTCCTTAGTAGAAGGCGATGAAACTGTTAATCTCAGCTTGAGTTTGCCTGGCAATGGTGCGATTTTGGGAACGAATTCTACTGCTATTTTGACTATTTTAGACAATACTCCCACGCCAACTCCCATTCCAACTCCCACTCCAACTCCCACTCCAACTCCCACTCCGATCGCAATTCCCACTCCCACACCAGCGGAAACTCCCACTCCCACGCCAAATCCGATCGCAATTCCCACTCCCACACCAGCGGAAACTCCCACACCGACACCAACTCCGATCGCAATTCCCACTCCCACGCCAACGGAAACTCCCACACCGACGCCAAATCCGATCGCAATTCCCACTCCCGCGCCAGCGGAAACTCCCACACCAACGCCAACTCCGATCGCAACACCCACTCCAACTCCGACGCCGATCGCACCCATTCGCACACCGATCGCAATTCCCACTCCGACGCCAGCGGAAACTCCCACGCCGACACCAACGCCTGGAGAAATGCCGATCGTTCCCATCGCACCTCCACCAACCGAAACCCCAATACCTGCGGTAATTCCTACTGCTGTTGAAGACTGTATGTGCGATCGAATCAATTTACCCGATCGCACAGCCACGGACGGCCCCAACATCGCTGCAAACACCCTCAACGGTACTGACGGTAAAGATACTCTTACCGGCAGCGATATTAATGACAGCATCAACGGTTTTAGTGGCAACGACTTGCTAATTGGCTTATTCGGCAGAGACAATATTTACGGCGGCCTTCTCAGTCCAGTTTCTGTGGGCGCGGATGCAGACAGCGACACGATATTTGGCAACGAAGATAACGACTACATTGTCGGGGACGCTGGGAATGATGTTATTTATGCGGGCAAAAATGACGATCGGGCGATCGCAGGCAAAGATGATGACATAGTTTGGGGCGACAAAGGCAACGATACCTTGTTTGGCGATCGAGGTAATGACAGTTTATTTGGTGGCACTTCTGACTCGTCTGATGGTGATTTAACAGGAAAAGATTTGCTGTTTGGGGATGATGGCAACGACCTTTTATACGGGCAAGAAAGCGAAGATACTCTTGTTGGTGGCGAGGGCAATGACACCATCCACGGCGGCAAAGATAACGATCTAATTTGCGGCGAATCCGGCAATGATTTGCTGTTAGGAGATTTGGGAAGTGATACGATCTGCGGTGGCGACGGCGACGATACAATTTTCGGAGATATTAACAATATTCCGACGGATGGTAGCAGTCAAAAAGATTATTTATGTGGCGGTAGTGGCAAGGATCTAATTTTTGGTGGCGAATATGCGGATAAATTGTGTGGCGGTGAGGGTAACGATACTCTTTACGGTGGCAAGGGTAATGATACTTTGATGGGAGGAAGTGGTGACGACTGGTTGATTGGAGATTTAGGACAAGATACGCTGCAAGGGGGAAGCGGGCGCGATTACTTTTTGTTGACTGCGGGTGAAAGTAGCGATGTAATAGCTGATTTTAGGCAAGGTGAGGATTTATTGGTTTTGACGGGAGGCTTAAAGGTCGATCGACTCAGCATAGTTCAAAATGGCGGTGCAACTTTAATCAAAATTGCCAACACAGATCAAATATTAGCTACTCTCAACGGCGTGCAAGCTGATTTCATCACCCAACAAGATTTTACAGTAATTGAGTTGGGTTTGTAGATTGAAGATAGCGGTTGAAACCGCTTCGAGGGTGCAAAATCGCAATTGCTGGCGCTGGGGTGCGATCGTCCTTCTGACAACCGCAAGCTAAACTAAAAGTATCCCCTCCTTACCAGAAAGAATTGGTTGAAAGCCCAAATCGCGATCGGGATAAATTAAAATCAGACTATTCATTACTCCAATCCTCGGACTTAAGGGTAAAGGTAGCTGTCAACTGTCAACTGTCAACTGTCAACTGTTGAAACCCCAATTTAGCTATGCCTAGATGGTTCAATACCGCTGGCCCCTGCCGCGCTGATATCCACTATATGCTGTCTGCAACCAGTCGAATCCCCAACCTAGAAAGACTGATTGCCCAGGAAAACTATTTCGTCATCCACGCACCCCGACAAATCGGCAAAACCACTGCCATGTTGTCCTTAGCCAAAAAACTCACCGAAAGCGGACAATATACCGCTGTCATGCTGTCAGTTGAAGTAGGCGCACCTTTCAGTCAAGATATTCCTGGCGCAGAAAATGCTATTCTCGGCGCTTGGCGAAATAATATTGCTTTTCGCCTTCCAGGGGAACTTCAACCTCCAGATTGGACAAGCATCGAGTCGGGACAAAAAATTAGGGCAGCTTTGCAACTGTGGGCACAGTCTTCTCCCCGTCCTTTAGTTATTTTGATTGACGAAATTGACGCATTACAAGACCAAGCTTTAATTTCTATTCTACGTCAATTACGCGATGGTTATCCCAATCGTCCAAACGCTTTTCCTCAATCAGTTGGTTTAGTAGGTTTGCGAGATGTCAGAGATTATAAAGTGGCGGCAGGCGGCAGTGACAGGCTTAATACTTCTAGTCCATTTAATATTAAAGTTCGTTCCCTCACTATGCGGAATTTCAATGCTGCTGAAGTGGTCGAACTCTACAATCAACATACAGAAGATACCGGACAAGTTTTTACTCCAGAAGCCGCAGCTTTAGCCTTTGAACTCACTCAGGGACAACCTTGGTTAGTCAATGCGTTAGCTAAAGAAATAGTAGAAGAGTTAGTCACTGATGAATCAATAGAAATTATAGCCGAAGATATTTTAACCGCTAAAGAGATTCTGATTAAACGACAAGATACGCATTTAGATAGCTTAGCAGAAAAACTCCGAGAAAACCGAGTCAAAGCCATTATCGAGCCGATTTTAGCCGGACGAGAATTGCCAGAGTCTTCCAATGACGATCGCCAATACTTGGTAGACTTGGGTTTACTCAGACGCGATCCGGCTGGGGGGCTAGTCATTGCCAATCCGATTTATCGAGAAGTGCTACCGCGAGTTTTAGCCCAAGGCCCCCAAGATAGTTTACCGATTATCAGTCCCAGTTGGTTGGGTGCCAACGGAGAATTAAACACAGATGCCCTTCTCAAGGCTTTTCTCGCTTTTTGGCTGCAACATGGCGAACCGTTGCTCAAAAGTGCATCTTATCCCGAAATTGCGCCACATTTGGTGTTGATGGCGTTTCTGCATCGGGTGATTAATGGTGGGGGAACGTTAGAGAGAGAATATGCGATTGGGCGCGATCGCATGGATCTGTGTTTGCGTTATGGTGAAGTCACATTGGGAATTGAATTGAAGGTTTGGCGGAATAGGAAAGTCGTTAGCGCAGCGACTCCGCAGGAGTATCCTTTGAGTAAAGGATTGGAACAGTTGGATGGGTATTTAGCGAGATTGGGACAAGATGAGGGTTGGTTGGTGATTTTCGATCGCAGAGACAATGCACTAGAATTGGAAGAACGGCTGAAAACTGAAATTCATCTTAGTCCATTAGGGCGAGAGATTACAGTCATTCGGGCGTGATGATTTCTTCTGCAAGTTTAGAGAGTTATAAAATGTTCAAAAAACTTTATGGTAACAGAAAATTGTCTAAGCTTGCGAAAGGTATGTTGTTGGGCTTTAGCCCTCTTAGAGTAGTGATTATAGTGATTATATAGCAATACAGTTGACTTAGGAATGAGAATTAAATAACTTACAATTTGATGGTTTTTGTGGAATGGGCGGGAGAACCCGTCCTTTATGAACGGGATCTCCCGCCCATTCCACTTTGCTTGTATAAATTATTTAATTTGCGATCCTTCAGAAAAATCTGACTTGCCAAAAATGCCTGTATTGCCAGAAAATCGTCATATAAAATTATTCAAAAAGCGTTAAATAAACCGTATTGGATTATATAGTAAGCGAGGTCGCATCAAAAACTCCATTTACAATCATACCTCATGTTTATGATAAATGCTATAGCCTTTATCATAAAGGTGAGGCATGACTGATAGCTTATAGAACCTCTTAAATCCCGAGTGCTAAAGCCCAACAACGTACCTAATTTTATCGAACCAATGGCCTATTTAAAATTAGTCAACACCCCATAAATTGCCCAAATCGCCATCGCCCGCAAATAGTGACTCGCCCGAAAAGTCCCCCCCGCCGTAATCGCTTCCGGCGTGCGAAACTGCAACCCATTCTCATAAATCTGCTTCACCACCGCATCCGTCAACTTAAATGCCTTCTCCTCCATTCCCATCTGCACCAAAAAAGCCGCCAACCCAAAATTAATTCCTGTCCAAACTTCCAAGGGATGAGTCGCATTCGGATTTTCCGGCGAACCGTTCAGCATCACGCCATTTGCTGCACCGAACTCGCCATCATTGAACTTCAAAAAGCAAGATTCATACACTGTTTCTAAAGCGCTGACTGCACATTCAGACGGCACAATATCCGGCAATCCCAACAGTTTTGCGTAAAATTGACCGCACAATTGGTCGGCCATCACCACTTCGGAATTACTCTCGCTGTCCAAACGGTAATATTGACCGTTCCACAGTTTTTCTTGATAGCTAGGTCTTGCTTGTAACAGCCAACTGTGATATAATGCAATCTTCTCTTGCGGATTCGGAAGTATATCCGGTGCTGCATCTTCTAAGATTTCGCCGATCGCGATCGCACTTTCCAGCGCCGCCAACCACAAACCGCCACAATAGGCACTTATCCCCCGCATTTGCCAATCATCAAACGTCTGATCCGGCGCACCCGAATTCTCAGGAATGCCGTCTCCATCCTCATCAAAGGTTTTCAGATAAGCCAAAGCCTGAACAATTGCCGGCCAACACTCTTGTAAAAACTCACAATCCGTGCCACCCGTCAAGAGGAAATCCCGATAAACCTGCAACACAAAATCGCAAGGTAAATCCTTCCACAAATTGCAATCTTGATAGCTAGTATAATTCGTTTTTTCCCAAGGATGTTCGTTGGGAGCACCCAAATCGTGCGGCGTCGCACCGATAGATTTTCTAATCGCCGCAGCTTGATTCCAGCCAATAACTCTCGGCGTATCGTCACCCGCCGAAATTGCCCTAGCAAAGGCAATCATGACCGACTTTTCTAATTCAGGCCACAGCATCAATAAAGCAAAAGAACCGTAAAGCCGCACGTCCAAACTTTCGTACCAGCGGTAATCAATACACTCCAAAACCCCAAATTGACCTTTCGGATCGCGTTCATCCGCTGCACTCCAGAGACTACCGCCCTGAGTTAAAATGTACAACTCATTAAACAGCGCCATTTTAAAACTATCTGACAAATCAGTTCGTTCTAAAATCGGTTTTTGCCAAGCTTCAATACTTTCGCGCCAAGTATCCGAATGCTTCATCGCCGTGCGAATAATCGGCCAGACATTTTTGCCATTGCGCCCGAAGAAATCGGTATAACGGCGGTAGTAAGAAACTCCCGATGCAAATTCAGTAACGGGCAAATCCCAAGCTATGATAAAGGGGATTTTGCGAGTTTTCCCCGGTCGAATGGTAAACCTAACTGCGATCGCACAAGCTAACTGTTCCCCTGGGGCGGCGGCTGTCTCGTCTCTGTCATCCAACAAGAAACCTTGTTGAGAAAAGTGCTGCCAAATATCCTCGCCGTTTCCCGCCGGGTTCCAGCGAGTTTGATAGAATACTTCTACCGCCGGATTGGTAATAGTTGCGATCGCCCATTGTCCATCTCCTTCTTGTGGACTATCGTCAGCAGTCAACCGCGTCATCACGCAACCGAAACGGTGAAAATCTTCCACCAACAAATTCATATTTCCGCCACTTTCTCCCCACCGGGATTTATAGTCATAAAATGGACTGCCATCATCTCGCACCTTCACGGGAACCCCCCCGTACCCCCCCTTAGTAAGGGGGGGCTGGGGGGGTTCAGCATTGGTAAACCAGCCCACAATATTCTCCCAAGTTAGCATGATGCTGAGAGTAATGGGCGCATCTGTCGGATTGTGCGCTACCCATTCAAACATGGCAACTGGGTAACTGCTTTCTTGATAATTGTTCGGCAAAATTGGCGAAAATTGCTCGCAGCTTAATTGAGCTTCAAACACATTTTCGTAAACATACCAACTGCGCGGATACAAAGCATGATAAGTCCCCGAATTAAGCTTTTCTCTTATCCCTTCTTCCTTCTTCCTTCTTCCTTCTGAAGGATACCATTGCCAACTAGATAAACTGCCATCTGTAGGCGGTTCGGTGGACAGTGCAAAGGCTTGTTTTTTGCCTTTTGTTTCTTCAAATATGCTGAATTGACAAGCTGGTAAACTGCGAAAAATGTGCTCGCCGCCGTCGATGTGCCAAAGGTTGAAGTCGCCTCTGGACGATCGCCCGATGCAGCCTGCACCGAACCCGCCTAGGGGCATTCCGTGCCATGGCCCGTCGTCGAGATTGCTTGCGTAGCGGACTGTATAGGGATTATCCCAACCGAGGCCGATGGGACGTTTCCAGGTGTGCGGGGGGATGTTTGGGTTAAATGTGCGATCGTTCATGGTTTAATTTTGGTGGCAAGGGCGATCGGGCAAATTCCGGCAGAGCCTTAATAGTATATAACAGTTAGTTCTGTAGATATCGTAGGGTGCGTCGCCATCAGTCATCTACTTGAGAACCTGAAAAATCTGATAGCGACGCACCCTACAAGGATTCTCGTTACCGACAATATATCACCCAAGCTTAGATTGACAAACTCCGCAGGTATCGTTTAACATTTAATTAGATGCTAATTTAATGTTATCATTATGATTAACCTTTCAAAAGACATACATTCTCTCACCGATTTTAAACGTAATACGACTGAGTTTGTGCAGCGGCTCAAGCAAACAAAACATCCTTTAGTTCTAACTGTCAATGGGAAAGCAGAGTTAGTGATTCAGGATGCTGAATCCTATCAAAAACTTTTAGATGCGGTTGAGTTATTAGAGACTTTAAAGGGAATTAAACTGGGTTTGGAACAAATGGATCGAGGGGAAGGGCAAAAAGCGGAGGTTTTTTTCAATCAACTGTTTGATAAGTTAGATAGTTAGGCATGAATCAGATGAGGAAGGTAATAGCTGATGAAAGAGAATATCTGGATTAGTATTTTAGAAGTCAATAAATTGATGCGATCGCCTGATGAAGTTACAGCTTTTGAAAATGCTTTAGCCTCACTTGCCGATCGTCCTCAAGATGAAGATTTGCCAGATTTACATCTGATTTTAGACGATCGCTGCGAACAGCCAGAAGTCATGTTTGGTTTGATTCATTTTCTAGAATCTTTTGATGTGTCAGCCCAGATTCAAGCCTTTGTGACAGTTGTACCGCAATTAATGCTCGTTGCTTCGGAATGGACGAGAATTCTTCACAGCCACATTTTGAATGATGGTGATGCTTGTCGTTTGTATCGAGATACTTTGCATTCATTAAACTCCCAAGAACCTAATTTTGTTCGTCAATTGCTCGAAGAAAGCGCTAGTTACCATTTAAACAAGCGGGAGCCAAAATTAGAGTTAGCGAGGTAAGATCGATTATACAGGATTCCTGATAAACTCGACTTCTTGAAGCAGTCGGGTTTCTGGATGCGTAGTGCCAGCAGCTAAGCCCGCCTGTACGGAAGATTATTTTGCATCCCGAAAAAGTGCAAATCCTGATGTAGAAAATAACATCACTACTTCAAATATCGCCCATAATGGATGAAAGCCACCGTCAAGCCTATCTGCATATAATCTATTTGTTATTAAATTGTTCAAGCGAAGATGAAAGAACAAACATTTTGAATGCTAACTCTGAGTTGCTTGATGCTGAGTTAGTGCAAATGATGCTACAAGTTGCTGACTATCTGGCACAGCGAGGGGATGAGAATAACGCTACTTGGTTGCGAAATGGGGCTTCCCATTTGAGTGAGTACATCGCCAACTCTTCAGCAACATCAGAAGTGTATTTCAACTTCTTGATGGAGGTATTGGAGAGAACAGCAGAAAGTAACGGTGAAGCGCAACAGGTGTACGCGCTGTTGCAAGACAACTTAGATAAACTGAATGATGCTTTTTCCTGTTTGTTGCGAGATTGGTCAATGGCGACACTATCAGAGATTGAATCAGAAGAAACACAATCGATGGCCAAAGTTATTTTCAGTTTGAGCTACTTGATTTACGAGTTCCCTCTAGGAAGTATAGCCAGCAATTTGGAGATTGCACGCACAGGTTACGAAATTGCTGCTACCATCTTTACCGGCTCAGCATTACCCCAAGATTGGGCAGCGACTCAAAATAATCTGGCTCTTGTCTACTCTAACAGAATCAAAGGAGATAAATCCGAGAATTTAGAAATGGCAATTCGCTATTACCAAGCTGCACTTGAAGTTCTGAGCCGTTCAGATTTTTCTCATGATTGGGCAATGACTCAAAACAATCTTGCTAATGCCTACTATCAGAGAATCAAAGGAGATAAATCCGAGAATTTAGAAGCAGCTATTCGCTATTACCAAGCCGCACTCGAAGTTTTCACCTGCTCAGCTTTTCCCCAAGATTGGGCAACAACTCAAAATAATCTTGCTGCTGCCTACTCTGGCAGAATTAAAGGAGATAAAGCCGAGAATTTAAAAGCAGCAATTCGCCATTACGAAGCTGCACTTGAAGTTTTCACCCGCGAAGACTTTCCCCAAGATTGGGCGACTACTCAAAATAATCTGGCTCTTGCTTACTCTAAGAGAGTAAAAGGAGATAAAGGCGAAAATTTAGAAGCAGCAATTCGGTATTACCAAGCTGCACTTGAAGTTTTTACCCGCTCAGCTTTTCCCCAAGATTGGGCAATGACTCAAAATAATCTGGCTAATGCCTACTTATACAGAATAAAAGGAGATAATGCTGAGAATTTAGAAGAGGCAATTCGCTATTGCCAAGCCGCACTTGAAATCCTCAGCGACAAAGCATTTCCCCAAGATTTGGCAGTCACTGAAAATAGTCTGGCTCTTGCCTACTCTAACAATAGCCTGGCTCTTGCCTACTCTAAGAGAATCAAAGGAGATAAAACCGAGAATTTAGAAGCAGCAATTCGCTATTGCGAAGCTGCGCTTGAAGTTCTCAACCGCTCAGTTTTTCCCCAAAATTGGGCAGCCACTCAACATAATCTAGCTCTTGCCTACTTTGACAGAATCAAAGGAGATAAAGCCGAGAATTTAGAAGCAGCAATTTGCTATTACCAAGCTGCACTTGAAGTTCGCACCTGCTCAGCTTTTCCCCAAGATTGCGCTCAGACTTTATTTAACCTTGGGCTTGCTTACAAAGAAAACAACCAAAAGTATCTTGCATATCATGCTTTTGCTGATGCTATAGAAATAGTAGAATTACTGCGAGAAGAGATTGTCTCCGGGGAGGAATTCAAGCAAAAACTAGCTGAGGAACATAACCAAATCTATCAATATATGGTAGAAGTCTGCCTAGAGATGGGCAATTACACCGCAGCGACAGAATACGCCGAACGCAGCAAAACCCGCAACCTAGTTGAACAAATCCTCACCCGTGATTTACATAACATTTTCCCTCCAGAATCTGTCAAAGAACTAGAAAGACTCCGAGACCAAATCGCTAGTTATCAGAACCTAATCCAGACTGGTAAAACCGATAACCCAGAAACTATAGCGCTACATCTTGTGCAGTTACGACAGCAGCGCAACTACTTACAAAACCGATACCTCCCCATCGGTTCTAGCTTCAAGTTTGACCACTTTCAGGCAACTTTAGATGACCACACGGCAATTATCGAGTGGTATATCACTGGTGAGAGCTTCCACACATTTATCTTTACCCGCCACAGCCCCCAACCCTTCGTTTTGTCTGCCACAGCCGATGATCGAAATGCTTTGGTATATTGGGCTAATGCTTATATAGATGATTACTACGAGCAAAAAGACAACTGGCTGACTCAGCTAACTCCGCGACTCAAGGAATTAGCAAAGATATTGCTCTTGGATGAGATTCTCTCCCATCTTCCCAAAGATTGTCAGCAGCTAATCCTCATCCCTCATCTTGCCTTACATCTGTTACCACTTCATGCTTTACCAGTCGGTGAATTGTGCCTCCTTGACCTTTTTCCCAATGGTGTCAGCTATGCACCCAGTTGTCAGCTATTATTACAAGCACAGAAACGAAAACGCCCCGACTTTACCCACCTGTTTGCCATCCAAAATCCTACTAAAGACCGTCCCTATGTCGATTTGGGAGTTGAAGCTATCCGTCCTTATTTTCAGCCTAATGACTATGTTCTCCCTGGAGAGCAAGCAATCAAAGCTAACCTCATTCAATCAGAAAAACTACGCTCTGCCCATTGCTTCCACTTCTTCGGTCATGCTACATTTAACTTTGAAAAATCAGCTCTAATTTTGGCGGATGGACACCTGACGCTGGGAGAAATCTTTGCTCTAGACTTAAATCAATGTCGCCTAGTTATCCTCTCGGCTTGTGAAACTGGGATGACAGATTTTAACAGCATCAGCGATGAGTATATCGGTTTGCCAAGTGGTTTCCTGTTTGCAGGTAGTCCCAGCGTCGTCAGTACCCTTTGGGAGGTAGATCAACTGTCTGCTGCTTTTCTGATGATTGAGTTTTATGAAAACCTCAGAAAATATAAACAGTTAGAAGAGGGAGATATTGCGATCGCCCTCAATCTATCACAGAAGCGGCTGCGAGATTTAACTGTTGACGAATTTAAAAAACGCCTGGTTCAATACAAGCCTCTAATTGATGAAATCCTTAGTAAACTACCAAAAGTAGAGCGTAGGAAAGCTGAGGCATCAATAACATATCGCCTATCTCAAGCATATCCTTTTGCTCACCCTTCCGATTGGGCAGCCTTCACAGCTACAGGAATCTAAGCTTCAGACTCAGACGACTCGCAAAACTTATCAACAGCTATTTTAGTCACGTTGATAGCAACTAACGTTGCTAAATTACCAGGAAACGGCATAAAATCTCTCAAATCCTTGAATAATTCCAGTACATCACCTGTGTATTTGCTACAGATAACTTCCCGCGCTTTCTCGGTTAACTCGTCTAAATAACTTTGGCCTGACTTTGCCAGAGTGGATTTTGTGTCTCCAGACTCAAGTGCTAACACTTCTGCTGCATCTTCTAAACTGTTATCGCAAGCTTCTACTTCGTCAAGCGCAGCTAGAGCATCTGGATAATCGGCTAATTGAGAGCGATATTGTGCAATTTCTTCTGATGTAAGTACGGTCATTTAAGCCTGACTCCGTAAAATGTGATTAATGCTTTTTACTTTCACTCATCCGACAGCCTCAGCCGGATGTTTTCCAGTTTATCATATTCCCAAAGACATATTCATTCCCAGGACTTACCCACTCATACCAAAGAAACCGGGTTTTTATGAGTTTCTGCGTGTTGTGACGAAGTTTTATCGAAAAAACCCGGTTTCTGAATACCCGCACGTCAATCCTATATATAGTTTGACACCCCACTTTATCGGGGCAGAATATCATCTAAGCGAAGTTGCAAGCTTTTTAACAGAGGAGAAATAACTGGTTCACCTAGGCGAAACTGTTGCTGAACATAATCTTGGTCAATCAGTTGACAAACGGTGATAGTAGGTTGTTTTGGTTTACCGATAAAAGCCACGCCTCCTAATCCACGATAATCAACTATCCAATATTCTGGAATTCCTAAAAGAGCGTATTCTTCAACTTTTCGAGCATAATCTGTTTCCCAGTTAGTGCTGACGACTTCTACTGCCAATTTAATGGTTCGCCCGAGCGTGATTACAGGTTCTCTTTCCCAGAGGGGTTCGCTGACAAGGGCGGCTTCATCTAACACTACAATATCGGGACGGCGGGCAGTAGCTGCGTCGGAAAATGGACGGATTAAACAAGTCCGGGGAATAAACCAAGGTAGTTTTTCTGCTGCGATCGCAATTACTATTTGAGCTACCAATTTGCCGCTGACGGTTTCGTGGGGGCCTGTGGGTGACCTGTCAACTAATTCTCCGTCAGCAAGTTCGTAGCGGGGGTTGTTACAGTATCGATCGACAAATGTTTCAAAGGTGAGGATTTTTTGCGCGGTGTAAGTCATTATAAATCAATACTTTTTTGCTTGATTTTAATTACAATAGTTTAGCATTCTTCTCGAATAAAACTAACCCGGAGATCCCCCCTAGCCCCCCTTAATAAGGGGGGGACAAGAAATATTCTCAAAGTCCCCCTTCTTAAGGGGGATTTAGGGGGATCTAGACTTCGATAAAAACGAGAGAGACAGAGGGTTTCAGTTTTAAGTTGACATGAATGTTGAAAATCTCATTCATTCACCTCAGCAAATCCCAAATCAGAACCTTTTCCCGCGTGCACCAAAGCCAACTTTTCGTAACGCTTGGCGTGTTCCACCAACTCCGCAGATTCTTCTTCAGACAAGTCTCGCAGCCGCTTGGCAGGCACTCCCGCAACCAGCGTGTGAGGGGGAACGTCCTTCGTGACAACCGCCCCTGCACCGACGATCGCGCCTGTACCCACTCTCACTCCGTCCAGGACGATCGCCCCAATCCCGATCAAACAGCCCCGTTCAATGTAAGCTGAATGAATCACCGCTCGGTGTCCGACTGTCACAAAATCTTCTAAAATAGTCGGTTTCCCCGGATCGCCGTGCAGAATTGCTCCATCTTGGATATTGGTACTTTTGCCGATCGCAATTCGTTCTACATCCCCCCGCACCACCGCCCCGTACCAGATACTCGCGCCCGCAGCCACCTCTACCCTGCCGATGACAACAGCGCCTTTCGCTACAAAAGCAGCTTGGGAGAGATCCGGTGCAGGCCAATAGGCAGGAAGTGCAGGCAGAGGTTCGTTGAGATTGCTCATCTTTTTGGTCGATCGTGATACTTCTAGCAGATTAGCTGGTTGTTGATACGGGATATAATAAGACTATTTGCCACTTTTGCAGATAAATATGTTGGGACGCCATAAATGATTGAAGTTGCCTTGCAATACCCGATGTTTGGCCCGGAAATTCAGTGTCCCCACTGTCGCCAAACAATTCCGGCTTTAACACTCACGGATACCTATTTGTGTCCGCGTCACGGGGCATTTGAGGCAGATCCAAAAACGGGGGAACTCGTTCACCTTCAGTCTGGGCGACATTGGCGCCGCTGGGAGGATGAATGGTATCGCCAGCACACTCACCCGGACGGAATTCGGTTTGAAATTCACGAAGCGCTCGATCGACTTTATACTCAAGGGTACCGAGCAACTCGCGTCATCGTTGCCCAACGTTATCGAGACTTAATCAGCGCTTATTTGGAACGCAGCACGCCTTGGCGGGGCCAGCCGGACTCGCCACGCCCCCGGCTGTACGGTTTACCTGTGGATTTTAGCCCCGATCCTCAAGAGGAACCTTGCTGGGAAGTGATTAATTTTGATTTGGAAAAAGAGCCGGGAGTTCCAATTAGATATCCCTATTTTCGGTTGTTTGAATAGTTATTAGTTATTTGTTAGTGGTTATTAGTTATTGGTTATTAGTTTATTAGTAGGTAACAACTAACAAGTAACAATTAACAAGTAACAATTAACAAGTAACAATTAACAAAATCAAATGCACCACGCCTCCATTCGCACTGCTAACATTCACCGGGCGATCGCCTTTTACGAACAGTTGGGATTTACTGTGAGCGATCGCTTTACCACAGGTTACACCCTAGCCTGCTGGATGGAAGGTCTCAACGGACGCATCGAACTAATCCAAATCCCGGAACCAAAACCCGCACCGGATGCTTTCGGAGACGAGCATTATGTTGGATATTATCATTTATCTTTCGATTTAACTGAGGCGACAACTGATTTGCCGAGTTGGTTGGAGTCTCTCAAACAGCGGTTTGAGGAAGCAGCTAAAGAGCAACCAAACCAGTTTCAAGCTTTGAAAGTTTTATTAGAACCGACTCAACAGGCGATCGGGCAAAATGTTTATGAAGTAGCTTTTATTGCTGATACCGACGGTTTGCCCTTAGAGTTTATCCGGCGTCTTAATTCTATCAATTCTGAAAAGTAGGAAAACGGGATTGCTGTGTCCGCCCCAGGAGTTAGGACTTTTAACTTTGTTTGATAGCGCCAGTCAATCGTAGATATTAGATGCAACACAGCACGAGCCAATAAGATCGTGTCCTGTCAATTAGCATAAAAAAAACCGTTCGTAGTGCGGACTTCAGTCCGCTCTTAGGAATTAAAAGAAATAACTTGTACAATTAAATCCCAGAAGCCTTGATTCTAGCTAAACTATTCCGACCTTAGTCACCTTATTTATTTTTCATTCCTTGGGCTGCGGACTGAAGTCCGCACTACGAACCAATCTTGCTGCATAGCGGACTGAAGTCCGCACTACGAACCAATCTTGCTGCATAGCGGACTGAAGTCCTCACTACGAACCAATCTTGCTGCATAGCGGACTGAAGTCCTCACTACGAACCAATCTTGCTGCAATAATATCAATTCCTGTCAATTAGCATAACAAAAACCGTTCGTAGTGCGGACTTCAGTCCGCAGCCGTATAGCGGACTGAAGTCCGCACTACGAACCAATCTTGCTGCGATTAATTGATGCAATCAATTCTTGACAAAACAAAACCCGCTGGTGCGGGTTTCATCTTAAAGCTGATTGTTATTGTCTGACGGTTTCAACTACTTTTTAGGAACAAGAGCTTCATTACCAGTAGGGCGAGTTGACGCAGCGCTAGTTTTCAAAAGTGCGATCGCCTGCGCGTAGCAAGGATCGTCCTTAGTCGCAACCAACGTCGGTTTATTAGCTAATTTCAGCTTTTGTTCGTCGCTAACTTCCACCTTGACATCGGGAGTAACGCCCTTGTGGCTGATATCCGTACCGTTGGGGGTATAGTAGTGAGCGATCGTCACCGCCAATCCCGAACCGTCAGACAAAGGATGCGTAGACTGCACCAAAGCTTTGCCAAAAGTTTGGCCGCCCATCACAGTGGCCCGCTTGTTGTCCTTCAGCGCACCGGCCAAAATCTCGCTGGCGCTGGCCGAGTTGTTGTCTACCAGTACCACCAAAGGCTTGTTAGTGATTGCAGTGCGGTTGGCCCGCATTTCCTGAGAATCTCCCGCACGATAGACTGTACGGACGATCGCCCCAGAATCCATCCACATCTGCGCGATATCAATGCTCACCGACAGCAACCCGCCGGGATTACCCCGCAAATCCAACACAAAAGCGTCAGCTTTCTGCTCCGAGAGGTTTTTAATCGCCCGCTGCATTTGTTCGCCCGCGTGGGAGCTAAACTCTTGCAAGCGGATATAACCGACATTCTTGTCAGCTTCCTTCTTGAGACTGTAGCGAACCGCTGCTACCTCAATTTTCGCCCTAGTCAGAGTAATATCAAACTCGCTTTTGCCCTGACGAGCAATCCGCAGGGTGACTTTCGTGCCTTCGGCGCCCCGAATTACCTGAGCCGCATCCGCGACAGTCATACCTTTGGTAAGTTTGCCATCAATCACCAAAATCCTATCGCCAGCTTGAATCCCCGCCTTCATGGCTGGGGAATTTTCCATCGGCTCAACTACCGTGATCGCTTTCGTTTTCTCGTCTTCTTCGAGCCTCATCCCCACCCCTGTCAGTTCACCAGAGATTTGACTCTTCAGCGCTTCGTACTGTTTCGGATCCATGAAGCGCGTGTAGGGGTCTTTTAATTTCTCTAGGGCATTGCGGAGGGCAGTGTAGGCCGCTTCGCGAGAAGTATAATTTTTGCTGAGCAATTCTTGGCGGGTGACTTGCCAGTCAGTCTTGTTAAAGGTTGGATCGACATAATCTCGGTTCACAATTTGCCAAGCTTCGTCTAAGACAGCTTTGGGGCTATCTTGAAGTTCGGCGCGGACTGACTGACTCAGACTGGGAACGAGTAAAGATATCGAAGCGGTTGTCGCCATCGCCCCAGTGAACAGGGCTGCCTGTAACTTAGAAAAGCGTCTGCGGGCTTGATTCATTGAATTTTGGCTCAATTCGATTTTTGATTTTTGATTGGAGATTTAAAATTGCTAAAAAATCTCAAACTACCACTTAAACTATGTTGTGGAGGCCATAGCATCCCTTTTGACAGTTTAACCAGCTTTATAGTCGATCGCCAACCAATCATTACTGTATTTTAATAAACTTAATTTAAAACTTGGATTTTAATGTCTCATGGAAACTAAAATCGAAAATTTTTCCCGTAAGTGGTTGAGCCTGCTCGTTAATGGAGTTATCGGTGCAGCAGCGCTGGCTGGAGTCATTACCATGCAGTCGATCGGGCAATTAGGCGGAATGACCTCAGTTGGCGTTGAGGAGCAAAAGTCGCCCTCTGCAATATCTGCTGCTAGTTTCAAGCAAGCCGCCCAGCAAGAAGTCCAGCAAGAAGCCCTGCGGCTGAAAATGCTCAAAAATCTCCCTAGTTTTGGGTTTGACAATTTAATTGCAGATTGGACATTTCTCAAATTTTTGCAGTATTTTGGCGATGACGAAGCCCGAAATGTGACCGGCTACAATCTCAGCCAAGATTATTTTGACATAGTTACCCAGCGCGACCCCAGGTGGGCTGACATCTACCTATTTCTCTCCACAGCCGTTTCTTTTTATCAAGGAAAACCTGAAACTGCTGTTAAGTTCATCGAGCGGGGTACTAACGCCTTGTCGCCGCAAATTCATCCCCAAGCGTGGATAGTGTGGCGAACAAAAGGTATTGATGAGTTACTGCTGTTGGGAGACATTCCCGAGTCAATTCGCTCTCACGAAATGGCTGCTGATTGGGTGGAAAAAACCCCGAATGAGTCAAAATTGGCGCCGGTTTTTCGAGCAACTGCTGAGTTTTTGCGCCGAGATCCAGATAGCGTGCCGGTGCGGTTTAATGCTTGGAGTACGGTTTATTATCAAACAACTGATAAGTTGGTTCGTCAAAGAGCAAAACAAGCTCTTGTCAAGTTGGGAGCTCGGGTGCAAAAAGATCGGGATGGAAAGGAAAGTTTTATTTTACCTCCGAGAAATTAGGGTGCGCGATGCACGCTCCTGATGCTGTTCTGTGCAAATTTTAACTACCAGCCGGGAAGTCTAAGGGTATATTCAGAGGGGATAAATCTCAATTGCTGCGCTCAGTACCCCGTCGGGAATTACCGCGCTTGATGAAAGGCTCGTCGAATGGAGGAACGGAAGCCGACAATTAGACATTGCGAGTACCTTTAATTTTGATGTACTTTCTCAACATTAAATCAAAAGAAATGGTACATTAAGGTAGGTCGAAAAAAAACAAGTTAAAAATGCAACTCACTTACAAATACCGCCTTAAACCCACCAAAGCCCAACTAATGACGATTGTGGCTCACTTAGAACTCTGTCGCCGACAATATAACTACCGACTCGGCGAAAGATTCAGATGGTGGGAATCTACGAGAACGCCCATTAATTCCTGTCCATTAGTTGTTTCAATAGTCCCTCTTGAGGAGATTTACAGAAGTATTCCTTTAACCAGAGTGCAGACTAGAGATGGCAGGAAGAAGGATGAATCAGGAAATCCTTTGACAAAAAAAGGTGATGTTTTCTCGAACATTGAAGGCGGATATGTACAGTGGCAGGCAATACAACTTGCTGACTTGAAAAACACTAAAAAACTGTTTTCCGACTACAAAGCGTTGGATTCACAGGTTTTGCAAGATGTCGTCAACAGAGTTGAAACTGCTTTTTCAAACTTTACCACGCCCGACAAAAACGGCAATCGTAGAGGCAAGCCCAAATTCAAGGGATTCCACTACTACAAGTCCTTCACTTATCCTCAATTAGACAACTTAGATATCATCAAGGATGAGCAAGATAGGATTTGTATTAGCCTTGCTAAAATAGGTCAAGTACCTATGGTTTTCCACCGACCAATACCAACAGGATTCAAGGTCAAGACGGGTACAGTCATCAGAAAAGCGGATGGGTGGTACATTTCCCTGACGCTAGAAGATAAGAGAGTCCCCATAACGGTTGCAGCAATTCAACCGACCGAAGAAAATACCGTGGGTATCGACCTGGGAATTACTAATTACGTTTACCTTTCCAAGGTTGAAAGGATTGAAAATCCTAGATTATTGAGAAAATCGGCTCAGAAGTTAGCAAGACTTCAAGCGAAGTTAGCGAATAAAGTTAAGGGTTTTAAGCCTTGGAGAATCATCAAGGACAAGATTTCCAAGCTCCATCAGTTTGTAGCTAGAGCTAGATTAGATTTTCAATTTAAAACGGCACATGAGCTATTCAGCAAGTGTGATGTTTTAGTTGTTGAAGACTTGAGCGTCAAAAATCTCACTAGACGTGCCAAGCCCAAGGCTGATGTTGAAAATGGTAATTTGGTTTATTTGCCGAACGGTCAGTCAGCCAAAAGTGGTTTGAATAAATCCATGCTTGATGCTGCTCATGGGCAATTCGCTAGCGTCCTGAAATATGTCGCCTGGAAATTAGGTAAAAACGTTTTGTTTGTTGACCCAAAGGGAACTTCTCAACATTGTTGGAACTGTCTCAACAAAGTTCCAAAAGAATTATCGGAGCGGTGGCATTCTTGTCAGTGCGGAGAATTTTTGGCTCGGGATGAAAACTCAGCTAAACTTATCAAGAAGATTGGTCTGAGTTGCGAAAGTGGCGGGGGAACTCCGTCACTCAAAAAAGCCTTTGCAAAAAAGGAAAAAGAAGCCTGCGGTCTAACGGTACTCCGTTGACCGTCAGGTTAGTTCACAATAGTTTGATTTCTGTTGGAGTTATTTCGCGCCATTCACCGGGTTTGAGCCCTTCTAGACGCAAATGCCCGATCGCACTTCTCACCAGCCGCAGCGTCGGAAACCCCACTGCTGCCGTCATCCGGCGCACTTGGCGGTTGCGCCCTTCTGTAAGAGTCATTTCCAGCCAAGCTGTGGGAATGTGTTTGCGAAATCGAATCGGGGGTTCGCGGGGCGGTAATTGAGGTTCTGCGGACAATAATTGCACTTTTGCCGATCGAGTCCGATAATCTTGAATTGTGACACCAGTTTCTAAACGGGCGATCGCGCCTGCATCAGGAATCCCTTCCACCTGCACCAAGTAAGTGCGGGGATGAGCGAATTTTGGATCGCTGAGGCGGTGCTGCATTTGTCCGTCATCGGTTAACAGTAGCAAACCTTCACTATCGCGATCGAGCCTCCCGACCGCATAAACATCAGGAATCGGAATATAATCTTTCAGGGTTCTGCGCTTAGCTTCCCCTGAATTATCAGTGAATTGAGTTAAAACATCGTAAGGTTTGTAAAATAAAATGTAACGATAAGGCATAACCACTTAAAAAATAAAAATGTACCAACTGAAACAATATAACTCCCCCAAAAAATACACTTTTTCTTTCTCCTTTCTCCCTCTGCGCCCTCTGTGGCCTCTGCGGTTCATAAAAAAATAAATATTGTCAACCAACGATTCAAACCTGCCATAAAATCTTCAGCCTGTAAGAGCCTCACCAATCTAAACTACCCAATTTTACCATGCCCAAAACCATTCACCGCATTTGCATCGTTCTAGGAACGCGCCCCGAAGCAATCAAACTAGCCCCAGTAATTCAACTGTTCAAAAAATCGCCCAACTTTGACACCCAAGTAATTTTAACCGGTCAGCACCGAGAAATGGTCGAGCAAGTGATGCAAATGTTCGACCTCAAAGCCGATCGAGATTTAGCAATTATGCAGCACCAGCAAAGCTTGACGGATATCACTTCCCGGAGTTTGCATGGTTTGGAAGCGTTGTTTAAAGAGTTGCAGCCCGACATCGTCTTAGTACAGGGCGACACAACGACAGCCTTTGCCGCAGCCTTGGCTGCATTCTACCAAAAAATACCAGTAGGTCACGTAGAAGCCGGATTGCGGACTGACGATATGTTCAATCCCTATCCCGAAGAAGCTAACCGGCGGTTGATTTCGCAGCTCACACGGCTGCATTTTGCCCCAACAGCGCTGGCTGCGGAGAATTTAGTGCGATCGGGCGTTTTGGGAGAAATTCACCGTACAGGCAACACAGTAATCGACGCCTTGCTATCAGTCGCCAAACGCGAACCCGAATGCAACATTCCCAACTTAGATTGGAGCCAACATCGCACCATTTTAGCAACAGTCCACCGCCGCGAAAATTGGGGCAAACCATTAGCAGGAATTGCGCGGGCATTCATCCAAATTTTAGATAAATTTCCCGACACAGCCTTGCTCTTACCACTACACCGAAATCCCACAGTGAGGGAACCATTAAAAGCACTTTTAGGCGACCATTCGAGAATCTTTTTAACAGAACCATTAGATTACGCAGAATTAGTAGGAGCGATGCAGAGAAGTCATTTAATCTTGACAGATTCAGGCGGATTGCAAGAAGAAGCACCGAGTTTGGGCAAGCCTGTTTTAGTATTGCGAGAAACCACAGAAAGGCCAGAAGCAGTTTCCGCAGGCACTGCTAAACTTGTCGGTACAAATTCTGATACAATTACAGCAGAAGCCGCAGAATTGCTGAGTGATTCTAAAGCTTACGACGCGATGGCAATGGCAATCAATCCCTTTGGCGACGGTTTAGCCTCCTCTAGAATTTTGAAAATAGTTGCAGACTACTTTTCTGAGTAAAGATTAATCCTAAAATAGGTTTGTAGTGAGGACTTTAGT
>NZ_JAHREU010000024.1:0-59245 GCF_020883145.1 Microcoleus sp. CAWBG27 | reverse complement strand
CCGCATCAGGTTTGTAGTGAGGACTTTAGTCCGCATCAGGTTTGTAGTGAGGACTTTAGTCCGCATCAGGTTTGTAGTGAGGACTTTAGTCCGCATCAGGTTTGTAGTGAGGACTTTAGTCCGCATCAGGTTTGTAGTGAGGACTTTAGTCCGCATCCATAACTAGGACTAAAGTCCTTACTACAAACCAATATGATTGCGTTCATTCTATGGAAAATGAGATAATTTGCGATCGAATAGGGTGCGCCAAAGAGCACCTTACAACTATCAGTTCAAAAACCCGGTTTTTTAGTGAGCGAGTGCGATCGCAAACTAATTTAGATATATTTAAGGAGAGGGAACTTGTGGCCTAAAATTGCTACTTCCTTTATAACCGGATAGAATAGCAAGTTTTTCCAAAGATAGCCTACCGGTGTAATATTTACCGCGAATTTCCCAAGTGGGATAAGCTTTAATATTAGCTGCCTTACACAAATCTGGTTGAGCATCTTTACCTCTGGGATCGCACTCAATGTAAGTAATCGCGGTAAATGCTGGTAAGCCGAAAAGTTCTTGTTGCGTGTGACAGTGCGGACACCAGTAAGCACCGAACATTCTAGCTTTGATAGTCTGCAAATGGGCTGCTAAAGCTATTTGATCCGGCACGGATTCGCTAGTAATCGGCGGGCCTTCTTGTTCGATGACAGGTAATTTGGCAGGAGCAGGAGGCGGAGGAGGAGGGAGGGTTTGTGCTAAAGTTTGAGTAGATTTGTTGCTGAAACTGAACTGTGCAATTCCTCCGTCTGCTTTGGTACTGCCGAAAATGCCCAAAGTTAGGAAAATTGCGATCGCACAAAAGTTAAATTTGCTTAGTCTCATCTGGGATTTCATCTGGGATTTGCTAGGATTTTGCGAGCTTGATTCATAGCCTCTACAGCATTGTTTACCACAAAAATGTTAAAATTGCCTAAGCTTTTAAAGAAAAGTTGACTTTCGGCGTTCTCATTTAACAAGATAACTTGCTTGTGAGCTTTGAGGGCGAGGGCAATTTCCGAAGCAGTACCCGTGCCCATACCGCAGGCAATTATGACATCTGAAGAAAGAATGTTAATGTTATTTCTGGCATTTCCCATATCGGTGACAATGGCAATATCAACTGCTTCAGAAATGCCGCGAGTATCGTTTCCCGGAAGGATACCGACTGTTAAACCGTTACCAGCTTTTGCTCCTTTGTTGGCCGCCTCCATGACGCCGACATTTCTGCCACCAGTTAGCAATATCCATCCAGCTTCGGCGATGAGTTGTCCGAGTTGATAGGCATTTTCTAAGTCAGTTGATGTGGCACTTTCGCCCGGGCCCATGATACCGATGATAATTTTTTTCATAGTTTATGGGTGAGTATATTGCATTTTTGAAATTGCCAGATCCTTTTTTCATTTTATTATTAAAAGATTACTGGCTGTAAGAATTGACAAAAAATGGCAAAATCTGCCATAATTAAGATAACGAGTTAAATGAGGTAAGTAATAACCGTGACAAGCATGAATATTTCTCTGCCTGACTCTATGCGAACTTATATAGAAGAACAGGTAGCCCAAGGTGGTTACAGTACAGCTAGCGAGTATTTCCGCGAGTTAATTCGCCAAGACCAAAAACGCAAAGCTTCAGAACGTTTGGAAGCGATGTTATTAGAGGGCTTGGAATCTGCAAATCCTACGGCGATGACGGAGGAAAATTGGATGGAGATTCGTCAAGCTGTGCGATCGCGCATTTCCCAGAATCAGGGGTTGCAGGAATAAAAATGACCTCGTTCCAAAAACGTCCGCAAGTTATCCGCGAGTTGATTGAATTAGCTACTTACCTTAAAGTATATGCTATGTTGTCATTAAAAAAGTGAAAAATAACATGAGTGTCGCCCAAAATCCTGAAACAAAGCTGATGGAAAAAATCCGCAGTTTACCGCCAGATAAAATCACGGTATTAGAAGATTTTATCGACTTCCTATTAACGCGAAGTGAAGCTCGTCTTCTCGTTTATACAGCGACTAAACTCTCAGAAGCAGCTTTTGCTAAAATTTGGGATAACCCAGAGGATGCGGAATATGACGAGTTATAATTTTGGTGATGTGGTTTTAGTTCCGTTTCCTTTTACCGATCAAACTACAAATAAAAAACGTCCAGCAGTTGTGATTAGTTCTGACGTTTATAATGTAGAATATCCCGATCGCATTCTGATGGGTATAACGAGTCAAGTTAGCAGTAGCCCGAAAGTCGGTGATATCACGATCGCAGATTGGCGAGGGGCTGGGCTTCTAAAAGCGTCTATGATTAAGCCTGTTATTACGACAATTGAGGTGCAACTGATTATCAAAAAACTGGGAAGGCTTCAAGATGTAGATATCCAGTCTTTGAAAGAGGGATTGATTGGAATTATAGGTAATAATTGAGCGATCGCCCTTCTGAATTGTTAGAAAGGGCGATCGATCTTTTTTAACCGCAGATGGACGCAGATTAACGGGGATGTCAGAAGGGCGATCGATCAAGGACTAATGGAAACAACATCCCCAGCATCATTAATGCGAACTGCGGAACCTGCTGGCAGCGACGATATCATAGTGCTAACTTGTCTCATTAAAGGTACAAGATGGTCGGGTCTCGTACTGCTAGAATCTAACACCACAATTGTAATAGCACGATTTGCTAAATTTTGTTGATAGGGAAGATTTTTATCAGCCGTGATAAAAACATCAAAAGGATGATTCTCCGATCGATCCAGAATTTCCCTGTCTTTTAGCCCTCTCCACCCCATATCATAAACATTGCTGATTGAATGACCCTCGTCTAAGAAAGGCTGCTTGAGTTTTTGACTCAAAAGATTTTCATCAAGCAATATAAGCATTTGAATCACTTTCTAGCGAGAGCATCATCTTAGTGAGATTTTCTAGCACTTTAATTGCTTGACTTTCTAGGTAAGGAAAATCATTAATAAATTCTGTGAAACCGCTTTCACCTTCTAGGTAATCGAAAAAAGTTTTTAAGGGAACGCGAGTTCCGACAAATACGGGGACACCGCTCATAATTTCTGGATCGCGGTGAATAATTCCTTTTCTTTGCAGTAATTCTTCTATTTTCACGGGCTTTACTCCTTTATATCAAAAGAAGTGGGCAAGTCTAGCTGTAACTGATCGGTAATTATATCATAATTTAGAAAAAGAGATCGCCATTCTGAATTATTAGAAAGGGCGATCGATCTTTTTTGACCGCAGATTAACGCGGATTAACGCTGAGGTAAGAAGGGCGATCATTCATTTTATGAATGACGATCGCCCTTTTGGTCTAATATGAATGATCATGACCTTAACTAAGCATGACACCTCAGCAGAAGTTTGAAATTATCTTTACACGGCCAGTATTCCAGCATCTCGCAGCGATCGATCGCAAGTATTATTCATTAATCCGCAGTACAGTAGAAGAGCAGTTAAGCTATGAACCAGAGGTAGAAACGCGCAACCGCAAACCGCTAGTCGAACCTTCTGAACTAGGTGCTACTTGGGAGTTGCGATTTGGACCGAGTAATCGGTTCCGAGTGTTTTATGAGAC
Organism: Microcoleus sp. CAWBG27; assembly: GCF_020883145.1. Taxonomy (NCBI): domain Bacteria; kingdom Bacillati; phylum Cyanobacteriota; class Cyanophyceae; order Oscillatoriales; family Microcoleaceae; genus Microcoleus; species Microcoleus sp. CAWBG27. Next base: position 55,667 of record NZ_JAHREU010000024.1, on the reverse strand, counting down.
TAACCTTGATACCTATGAGGTTTATATCTTGGGAATTGGGGTAAAAGTTGGCAATCAGTTATTCATAGGAACAGAGCAGACTGAATCATGAAAATAGTTTCTTTAGCTGAAATTATAGCAAAATTTGCTGATTACTTGAGTGCCGATCGCGGAGAGCCAATTTTAATTACTGAAAATGGTCAACCAGTAGCGGCAATGACTTTAATTAAAGATCCTGAAGCTCTGGAGCGTTTCTTGTTGGCTAACAATCCAAAATTCAATCAAATTTTGGATAAATCTCGGCAAAGTTTGAAAGAAGAGGGAGGATTGAAGTCGGAGGATTTCTGGAATTTAGTGGATGAATGAGCTTTGTTGGAGACTCAAAAAAGTAAACTTAAGAAAGATCGATCGCCCTTCTGAATTATTAGAAAGGGCGATCGATCTTTTTTGACCGCAGATGGACGCAGATTAACACAGATGCAAGAAGGGCGATCGATAGTTTGATGAATTATGGGCGATCGCCCTTCTGAATCTAGCTGAGAAAGGACGATCGCCTTTGTCTGCCATATTCCGCACCCTCAACAGTCAGAATAGCTATACAAATAAAGTCCGACAGGAAATTAATTCCCTGTCGGACTTTATCAAAACCGGATTTCTTAGCTACTTTTTCCCGTTTGGATTGACAGATCGTACTTATATAATGCAGCGCCAATCCTTCAGGTTATTGTTAGATAAAGAAATTCGTAACGGGAATGCTGCCCAAAGCGGGTAACGTCCCGGTAGATCCGGTTAAGTTGATAACTAAATCGTTACCAGCCTGAAAACCAGCAGTACCATCATTAATCACAAGGTAAGTACCGGCGATCGAAGCCGTTGTGACTGTAACTAAAGCAGCGCTATTAATTCCGAGAGCTTGGTTTCCGGCTAATGCTCCATTAGCATCGGTAAACACTTGAGTTACAACATTTTGTAAGGTAGTAGCAGCGCTGTTAGCAGCACGGCTAAAGCTACTGGGCGCATTCATCGCGGCTCCACCTTGAGTCAGCAAGTCGATTTTATCACTGCCGATCGCTAAATCGGTAATGCGATCGCTCCCGGATACAGGGGATTGTCCAAACTGGAAGAGGAAGGTATCCGCACCCGTACCACCCGTTAGAGTATCTTGACCGGCCCCCCCGTTGAGCGTATTATTGGCCGCGTTACCTGCAATAGTGTTGCCTAAGCCGTTGCCCGTGCCGTTAATCGCCGTAGTGCCAGTTAAGGTAAGGTTTTCCACTTCTGCCGGTAAGGTGTAGGTGACAGAAGATTGCACCAAGTCGGTTCCTTGAGCTGCAAGTTCAGTGACGACATCTCCGACACTATCGACAACATAAATATCGTTCCCCAATCCACCTTTAAGTTGGTCGTTTCCGAGCCCTCCATCTAAAAGATCGTTATCATTGCCACCATCTAGGGTGTCGTTTCCTGCACCCCCGTTGAGGGTGTCGTTGCCGGCTAATCCATTGATGATATCTGCATTGGCAGTTCCGGTTAAGTTATCAGCGCCAGCAGTGCCATTAATAGCCGCGGTCCCCTGAGTTTTGAAATTCCAAGTGCTATTTCCGGTAATACCAGCATAATTGTTGCCAGCAATATCTTTAATTGCACCGTTGGCAATTTCCACGTAATAATCAGTGCCTTGCCCTAAATCTGCTGTGGGATTAATCGTGAGTTGAGTACCGCTAACTGTGACATTAGCAGCAGTTGCCGCGATGGTTTCTACAACTGAATTATCAGACAGTTTCTTGATAACAAGATTGCCAGTGCCTTTTTTAATGGCTTCGCTGAAGTTGACAACTAAGTTAGCACCAACGGCAACGCCTGTGGCATTATCGACGGGAGTGAAACTGCTGGCTGTGGGTGCGATGGTATCGGCTGGTGCAACAGTTTTGAAATTCCAAGTGCTATTTCCGGTAATACCAGCATAATTGTTGCCAGCAATATCTTTAATTGCACCGTTGGCAATTTCCACGTAGTAATCAGTGCCTTGCCCTAAATCTGCTGTGGGATTAATCGTGATTTGAGTACCGCTAACTGTGACATTAGCAGCAGTTACCGCGATGGTTTCTACCACAGAATTATCAGACAGTTTCTTGATAACAAGATTGCCAGTGCCTTTTTTAATGGCTTCGCTGAAGTTGACAACTAAGTTAGCACCAACGGCAACTCCTGTGGCATTATCGACGGGAGTGAAACTGCTGGCTGTCGGTGCGGTTGTATCGGCAGTAATAACTGTTCCTGTTCCTTGGAAGGTATAACCAGGAGAAGTATTTTTACTACTAAAGTTGACCTTGGCATTACCTGTAGTAAAAGTAGGTAACGCAGTGAAGTTGGCTTTGTATAGGGTGGTCGGTGAAGCCACGTTTGGCCAAGCTGCACCAGAGAAATTCAGCCAAGCCACATTAATTACTTTATCAGTGGAGGCGTCGTTATCTTCATCCAGGGTGTCTGTTTCTGGAGTACCGATAGTAGGTGCTACGGGAGTTGACAATACCCCTGGATTCGCAAAATTGACAAAATTAAGCTTAGAAGAGTCGTAGTGCAGTTTAAATCCGAAGGAGGATGCCAGGGTGCTGTTGTTATCCGATGTAGAATACCTGGCATCAATTGCAACGGAACTACCCGGAGCTACATTCTGAGTGGTGGCGATCGCGGTAATATTTTGGGTAGCGCCACTATTAGTAATTACGCTATTACTAGATGCAGGGGCTGTGGGCAGATAGGAGCTTAAGAATTGCTGAATCTGAGTCGCAGTAGTGCGAGTAGCACCAGTACCAATGACTCCATTAGTTAGGGTAGTACCAGTAAAACCAAACAGATATCGAGCAATCAAAACCCCGTCCGTGGCTCCCTGTGCAGTACCGTTGCCATCGGCATCTAGCATCGTCGTCCGACCATTTTCTAGGTAAGTTTGTATGTCTGTAGCAGTAGTGCGAGTAGCACCAGTACCAATCGCCCCATTCGTGAGGGTAGTACCAGTAAAACCAAACAAATGGCGTGCAATCAAAACCCCGTCGCTGGCTCCCTGGGCTGCATTATTACCATCAGCATCTAAACTGACCGGTGGTGCCAGAGTCAAGACTGCGGATGTGGGTGAAAAGCTATATCCAGGGGAGGCGTTATTACTGCTAAAGTTAATGTTTGTGCCTGTGTAAGTGGATGATGCCGTGAAGTTAGCTTTGTATAAGTTAGCGGGTAGAGGAGTATTCGGCCAAGCCGTACCAGAGAAATTCAGCCAAGCCACATTAATTACTTTATCGGTGGCGGGGTCATTATCTTCGTTCCCGGTGTCTGTCTCTGGAGTACCGATAGTCGGCGTTACGGGAGATGACAGCGGATTCGTAAAATTGACAAAGTTGAGTTGTGAGGAGTTGTAGTGCAGCTTAAATCCGAAGGAGGATGCTAGGGTGCTGTTGTTATCGGATGTCGAATATTTGACATCGACTCCAACGGAGTTATTTGGCCTGAAGCCTTTGGTAGTTTGATTTCCGGCGGTAGCACTATCAAAATCAGGTGTAATTGTCTGTAGTAGCCCGCCGACGGTTTTGAAATTCCAGGTGCTATTGCCAGTAATACCAGCATAATTGTTGCCAGCAATATCTTTAATTGCACCGCTGGCAATTTCCACGTAGTAATCAGTGCCTTGCCCTAAATCTGCTGTGGGATTAATCGTAAGTTGAGAGCCACTAACTGTGACATTAGCAGCAGTTGCCGCGATGGTTTCTACAACTGAATTATCAGACAGTTTCTTGATGACCAGATTGCCAGTGCCTTTTTGGATAGCTTCGCTGAAATTGACAACTAAGTTAGCGCCAACGGCAACTCCTGTGGCATTATCGGCGGGGCTGAAACTGCTTGCTGTGGGTGGGGTGATATCGGCAGCGGTGGCAGTTGTGAAATTCCAAGTGCTATTTCCGGTAATACCAGCATAATTGTTGCCAGCAATATCTTTAATTGCACCGTTGGCAATTTCCACGTAGTAATCAGTGCCTTGCCCTAAATCTGCTGTGGGATTAATCGTGAGTTGAGTACCACTAACTGTGACATTAGCAGCCGTTACCGCGATGGTTTCTACAACCGAATTATCAGACAGTTTCTTGATGACCAGATTGCCAGTGCCTTTTTGGATAGCTTCGCTGAAATTGACAACTAAGTTAGCACCAACGGCAACTCCTGTGGCATTATCAACTGGAGTGAAACTGCTAGCTGTGGGTGGGGTTGTGTCTGAAGGGGTTGTGGCGTTTTTGTACAGTTTAGAGATGTTGCCTGAACTTGAGTAACCAGTCAACAGGAAATCCTGTTTGCCGTCTCCGCTGTAGTCTGCCCAGGCCACGGAACTGCCGTAAACACCAGGAAGGGAAATACTGGTATCTTCAGTAAAACCACTGCCCGTGTTTTTGTACAGTTTAGAGATGTAGCTGCCTGAACTTGTGTAACCAGTCAACAGGAAATCCTGTTTGCCGTCTCCGCTGTAGTCCGCCCAGGCCACGGAACCGTAGCCAACACCAGGAAGGGAAGTACTGGTATCTTCAGTAAAACCACTGCCCGTGTTTTTGTACAGTTTAGAGATGTAGCCTGAACTTGAGTAACCAGTCAACAGGAAGTCCTGTTTGCCGTCTCCACTGTAGTCTGCCCAGGCCACGGAACTGCCGTAAACACCAGGAAGGGAAATACTGGTATCTTCAGTAAAACCACTGCCCGTGTTTTTGTACAGTTTAGAGATGTAGCCTGAACTTGAGTAACCAGTCAACAGGAAATCCTGTTTGCCGTCTCCGCTGTAGTCTGCCCAGCCGACGGAACCGTAGTAAACACCAGGAAGGGAAATACTGGTATCTTCAGTAAAACCACTGCCCGTGTTTTTGTACAGTTTAGAGATGTAGCCTGAATTTGAGTAACCAGTCAACAGGAAATCCTGTTTGCCGTCTCCGCTGTAGTCTGCCCAGGCCACGGAACTGCCGTAAACACCAGGAAGGGAAATACTGGTATCTTCGGTAAAACCACTGCCCGTGTTTTTGTACAGTTTAGAGATGTAGCCTGAATTTGAGTAACCAGTCAACAGGAAATCCTGTTTGCCGTCTCCGCTGTAGTCTGCCCAGGCCACGGAACCGTTGCTAACACCAGGAAAGGAAATACTGGTATCTTCAGTAAAAGAGCCTGAACTTGGGTTGCTACTCAAAGCATTATTAACGTTTAACCGACCTCCTGAAACAGTCTTACCACTCAAAGCGGAAATAGGATCGGTTGTTTGCAGCAGCTTGTCTTTAACTTGCTGTGCTGTCCAAGTGGGATTTTGAGACCATAGCAACGCCGCCGCCCCGGTGACATGGGGAGATGCCATTGATGTCCCAGAGATAGTATTGTAGGTAGAGTTAGGCCAGGCGCTATAGATATCAGAACCGGGTGCTCCTAAATCAACACTGGTGGCTCCATAGTTGGAGAAATAGGAGAGTCCATCGGTGCGGGTGGTTGAGGCAACAGAGATAATATTAGATAGGTTGTAGCTGGCAGGATAAACAGGAGCTGCATCATTGTTATTTCCATAATCATTACCTGCTGCTGCAATAAATAAAGCTCCCTGTTGTCCGGCAGTATTGATGGCATCGGATAGGGCTTGACTGTTGCCTCCGCCACCCCAAGAGTTATTAGTAAGTTTGACTCCCTTCGCCGTTGCATAGTTAATTGCCAAAATCGCGCCGGATGTATCGCCCGAACCAGCATCACTGAAAAACTTAAGTGGCATAATCTTGGCATTCCAAGCAACCCCTGTCACTCCAACGCCATTATTCCCTTTTCCGGCAATGGTTCCCGAAACATGGGTACCATGTCCGTTCACATCCATTGGGTTATTATCGTTATTGCCAAAATCCCAGCCACGAGTGTCATCTATATATCCGTTATTGTCGTTATCGATGCCATCTCCGGCGATTTCCCCTGGATTTGTCCAGATATTGCCCACTAAGTCGGGGTGGTTGTAATCAACCCCCGTATCAATAACGCCGATAACTAAGTTGGGGTTTCCTTTTTGAATATCCCAGGCTTCCGGGGCATCGATGTCTGCATCGGCTGTTCCCCCACTTTGACCTGTGTTGTTGAGTCCCCATAATTGGGAATAGCTAGGGTCATTGGGAGTTGTGGCTTGGGGTGTAATTGTGGCTAATTTTTCTTGAGCAGGACTCGTTTTTTGGATATCTTCAAGGGTGATGATATAATCCGGCTCTATGTATTCAATGCGGGGATCGTTCTTATAAGCGGATATTGTTTGTTCAACCTTTCCTGAAGGAATCTGCCAAATGTCAATCCCAAGTTCTGAGGCTTTGGTGACGTTGGTCACTCCGATTTCTGCATACAAGCTGGTAATTTGAGTTGAATTTGTGGTGGGTCTCAGTTTGACTATTACACGATTGGGGTTAAAATTTGTAGCCATGATATCGTATTTTTTCCTTTTTTTCTGGGTGGTGGTTACTTTTGTCTCGCGTTTACAAATGCACGCAAATTCAACTGAAGAGCCAAAGTTTAGAAAGTCGTTAAACTCGCTTCACTTTCGGTCGCTATGTATCTATGAGCACTGCCCCGGAGTCTTGACATTTAGTTGCAAAACTTTACACAGGGTGTGCGATCGCCCGTAGAACATGACACTGTGAGAATTTTATTTTGTAAATATAAAATTTATACCGCTCAATTTTCTAGAACCACCGCACATTGGCGTAGTTTTTCATACTCATGTATGTAGTTAAGTTTTGCTTACTTCACAAGAATAATATTCGTTATTAGAAGCCACCACATCAGCAATATGTCTAAAGAGTCTAGGCCAATTGGCTTAGTAGGTAAGTATATTTACGTAGCTGAAGCGTAAAAAAGGAGGAAGAAGCGATCGCTCCTCCCCCCGGGATGTACGCAGGGCTGTTTCATTCTCAGGTAAATCATCGTTTTGTAGGGGCGGTGGATGGTGCGTGCCCGCCCTCATGGCTTAAATCGATGTGAATCTCTTCTGTCAAGCTTCAATCATTCGAGTTTCACATCAATTACCTGCGGAACAAGCCCAACAATCAACTAAAAAATCTCCCCAACAATCATTCCCGCCAATATCACAAATCCCACCCAAACATTTTGGCGAAAGATTTCACCGTAAACAGGCTTGGGAATATCGGCTTTTCGCAGTTGACTGTACTGCAAAAACCACAAAATTGCCGCCACACAAATTGCTATCCAAAAACCGACGTGCAAGTGCAGATTGATTCCCATTGCTGCCAATAAACCTACAGTACCAACAAAGAAAAAACCCACAGCATTAGTTACGTTATCCCCGAAAAAGATAGCGCTGGAATTGACGCCCACACGCAAGTCATCTTCTTTGTCGCTCATGGCGTAAACTGTATCAAATCCCATCGTCCACAACACTACAGCGCCCCACAGCAACCAAGTTGCTAATTCTAATTTATTAACGGCGGCACTCCAACTAATTAAAACTGCAAATCCCCAGGCAATTGATAACACTAATTGCGGCACTGGGAAAAATCTTTTTGCTAGCGGGTAGCAAATAATTACTGGTACGGCGCCAACGCATAGCCAGAAGCTTAAAGGATTGAGATAAAATGCGAGAATCGCGGCGCAAGCAAAGGAGATTAAGGCAACTCCTATTCCAGTTTGCACTGTTAGGGCGCGGGATGCTAGGGGGCGCGATCGCGTTCTTTCTACTTCAGGATCGATATCGCGATCCCACAAGTCGTTGATCACGCATCCCGCCGCACTTGTTGCTAAGGTGCCCAACACTATCACACCTACCAATGCTGCGGGCGGCTTTCCCTCTGCTGCTAAAAAGACGGCCCACAGGGCTGGAAGCATTAAAATTAGCCGCCCTGCTGGCTTGTCCCACCTCAAAAGCTTCACGACGGTTAGTAATGTGGATTCGGTTTGGCGATCGGGCTCTTGAAGCATTTTAATTTTAGGTTTTAGATTTTTAACATTAAATGTTATCAAATTTTAGGCAAAATCACCTACTATAGCGGTTCTCAAAAAAGTGATGTATGTCCCGATGCCCTCTTTGCCCCATGCCCGATGCCCGATGCCCGATGCCCTAATTCCCGATTTTTGCTGATTTAATATCCTGCTTAACTGGATTCGTGAAATAATTATAAATATCTGTCAACCCCGATACACTCCAATGGTTAATTCACTTGCTGCTGCGGAGTCAAATCGCATTATTGCCGCTATTGATATGGGTACTAACTCGTTTCACATGGTGGTGGCGCGGATCGATCCGAAATTGCCTGCGTTTGCGATTATTGCTAGAGAAAAAGATACGGTTCGGTTGGGCGATTGCGAGGCTAAAACAGGGTGTTTGAAGTCAGAGGTTATGCAAAGGGCGATCGCAACTTTGCGCCGTTTTCAAGGTATTGCTAAAACTTTTAATGCAGAACAAGTTATAGCTGTGGCTACCAGTGCGGTTCGAGAAGCTCCTAACGGGCGGGATTTTCTCAAACAAGTTGCTGATGAGTTAGACTTGAATGTGAGCTTAATTTCCGGACAAGAAGAAGCCCGGAGAATTTATCTCGGCGTACTTTCGGGTATGGAATTTAACAATCAATCGCAGGTGATTATTGATATTGGTGGCGGTTCTACGGAGTTGATTTTAGGAGATAGTTCTGAACCGCGCTGTCTGACGAGTACCAAAATTGGTGCTGTGCGCTTAACAGGAGAATTTGTCAAAACTGACCCGATTAGCCGAGAAGAGTTTGCTTATTTGCAAGCTTATATTCGGATTTCGTTGGAAAGACCGATCGACGAATTGCGATCGCAATTCAAGATAGGCGAAGATCTGCGCTTGATCGGCACTGCGGGAACCATCGAAACTCTGGCTGCAATTAACGCTCGCGAAAAGTTGGGAACAGTTCCGAGTCCGCTGGCTGGATATCAGCTAAGTTTAAAAGATTTGCGCGAGCTAGTCAATCGTTTCCGCAAGCTTTCCTACTCCGAAAGGCTGGCGATTCCCGGAATGTCGGACAAGCGGGCGGAAATTATTCTCGCCGGGGCGTTGATTTTGCAAGAAGCGATGGCACTATTAGGCATGGAATCGCTCACGGTGTGCGATCGATCTTTAAGAGAAGGCGTCATTGTTGACTGGATGCTAAGTCGCGGTTTGATTGAAAACCGCTTGCGCTATCAAGGTTCAATCCGCCAGCGCAGTGTTCTGCACATGGCCCAAAAATATCAAGTTAACTTACAACAAAGCGAAAGAATCGCAGAATTTGCCCTAAATTTGTTCGACCAAACCCAAGGAATTCTGCACAATTGGGGAAGTGAAGAAAGTGAGTTACTGTGGGCGGCATCGATTCTCCACAACAGCGGTTTGTACGTCAGCCATTCGGCCCACCACAAGCATTCCTACTATTTAATTCGCAATGGTGAATTATTGGGATACACTGAAACTGAGATTGAAGTAATTGCCAATATAGCTCGCTATCACCGCAAAAATCCTCCGAAAAAGAAACACGAAAATTTTGTCATTTTGCCTAAAAGATACCGAGAAGTCGTTAGTAAATTGCATCCATTCTTGCGGTTAGCTGTGGCTTTGGATAGGCGGCAGATTGGGGCGATCGCTGATTTCAAATGCGAACACCGCCCGGAAGTTCGAGAATTTCACCTGCGGCTGCAACCACTCAATCCTGGTGACGATTGTGCTTTGGAACTTTGGAGTTTAGATTATAAAAAACCGTGTTTTGAGGATGAGTACAATCTCAAATTAGTAGCGACTTTAGAACCGACTCTCGTTCCTGTTTAAATACAAGGTAGAGCAACTATAGGGTGCGTCAGACGAAAATTATCTGTCTGTCGTCAAAATATTCCGTCTTGACGCACCCTACAATAATTAACACGCCCGTAGGGTGCGTCAGTCGCAGATTATCTATCTCTTGTCAAAAAAATCAGTCCTGACGCACCCTACAATAACGATAATAACCGTAGGGTGCGTCAGGCGAAAAAATTAGCAATGTCAGAAAACATTCAGTCCTGACGCACCCTACAATAACTAACGACTACTAACTCAATATTATGTCGAACTACCGGAGAGCCACCATAGACGGAGCAACCTACTTTTTTACCCAAGTCACTTATCAAAGAATTCCTTGGCTGTGCAGCGATATTGCTCGCGAATCTTTACGAAAATCCATACTCCGAGTCCAGCAACTTTACCCTTTTTCAATTGAGGCAATTGTTTTATTGCCAAATCACATACATTGTATTTGGACACTACCAGAGGGTGATAACAATTATGCAACTCGTTGGAGATTTATTAAAACTTTTGTCACACATGAATGCGCTGATAAATTAGGAATACAAGCCGAAATTAGCGAATCTAGACAAAAACGGAAAGAAAGAAATCTTTGGCAGCGAAGATTTTGGGAACATTTAATTAGAGATGAAACAGACTATGCTAATCATTGCAATTATATTCATTACAATCCAGTCAAACATGGTTTATGCCAGTCCCCCAAAGATTGGCAATATTCTAGCTTCCATCGATTTGTTGCCGAAAGCATTTATCCTGAAGATTGGGGAGCAAATGACATCCCAGATATTCCGGCACATATTGGTCACGAGTAGTGAGTCCGTAGGGTGCGTCAGCCGAAGATTTTCTGTCTATCGTTTACAATTTTTACAACTGACGCACCCTACAATAACTAACCGTAGGGTGCGTCAGCCGAAAATAATCTGTCTCTTGTCAAAAAAATCAGTCCTGACGCACCCTGCAATAACTAACCGTAGGGTGCGTCAGTCGCAGATTCTCTGTCTCTCCTTCCAATTTTTACAACTGACGCACCATACAATAATTGCCAATTTGAACATTTTAATATAAAATAGACAAATGTCAAATCCCTTGCTTTCCCTCAACTACGAACCCGCCCTCGAATCCCTCGGTGGCGACTACTTTGATGAAGTCCCGGCGGCAGATTTTCCGCAGCACATCCTCCGTTTCCGCAACGATCGATTATTGCCGACATTGGGCTTAGATCCCGCACAAGTAACCGACGATGATTTCATTCAAGCATTCGGCAAATTTCACTGCGTGCGTCCCTTTCTCGCACTCCGCTACCACGGCTATCAATTCAACGAATACAACCCTAATTTAGGCGACGGTAGAGGCTTTTTGTACGGCCAAGTTCGCGGCACTGATGGTAGGCTTTACGACTTCGGCACTAAAGGTTCCGGCCGCACTCCCTACTCGCGCAGCGCTGATGGTAGACTCACTCTCAAGGGGGGAGTTCGCGAAGTTTTGGCGGCTGAAGCTTTGCACCGATTGGGAGTTCGCACGTCTCGCTGTTTTAGTTTAGTTGAAACGGGTGATGCTTTGTGGCGGGGCGATGAACCTTCTCCGACGCGATCGTCCGTGATGGTGCGTTTTAGCCACTCTCACATCCGCTTTGGCACTTTTGAAAGGCTAAATTATATCCGTCGCCCGGACTTAATTAAAAAACTTTTAGATTTTGTCATTGAATATTATTATCCTGAACTGCATCTAGAAGCTAGCAATTCTGGTATTTCACCGGAAGAAAAGTATGCGCTATTTTATGCGGATTTAGTCAAGCGTGTAGCCGAATTGGTCGCTCAGTGGATGGCGGCAGGTTTTTGTCATGCGGTGCTGAATACTGATAATATGTCGATTACTGGTGAAAGTTTTGATTACGGGCCTTTTGCGTTTATTCCGACTTATAATCCGAAGTTTACAGCAGCTTATTTTGACTATTACGGTCTTTATGCTTACGGCAATCAACCGTTTATTTGTCACGGAAATTTGGAGAAGCTTCAGCAACCGCTAGCTGCGGCGATTCCTCAAGTTGATATGGATGCTGCTTTGGCTAAGTTTGGTGGGTATTATAATGCTACTTACCGACAGTTGATGCTCAATAGGTTGGGATTTGAGGATTTGTCTGAGGCTGATGGTGATGAGCTTTTGAAGCTGACAATTAAGATGCTGGCGGAGTCTCAAGTTGATTATCATGATTTCTTTTTTCAATTGCGAAGACAGTTCGATCGCACTTGGCGAGATGATGTCAATCAAATCTTTAGCGAGGCGGAACCCGCGGAGTTGTTAGCACCTTGGCGGGAGTTTTATTTTCACGTTTTGCAAGGTTTGTCGGCGGATGATATGGATAAGATGGCGGATAGGTTGCGGAAGCACAATCCGGAACAATCGCTTTTGAGGCCGACGATTGAGGCTGTTTGGGAACCGATCGCTCTTGAGGATAATTGGCAACCTTTTTATGATTTGGTTGAGCGAATTCAAAATCCAGAAGGTTAGTAAGGTACGTTGTTGCGATGAAAGCGCTCTTTGCATATATCTATGAAAGAGCGGATTAAAATCTTCACAAGGTACGTAGTTGCGCTTTAGCGCTCTTTTGGATATATACAAGAAAGAGCCGACTAAAGTCTTCACAAAATATGTTATTGCGATAAAAGCGCTATTTGCATATATAAGAAAGAGCGCTGAAGCGCAACTACGTACCTAATAATTATTTGAGTTTGTCAATCTCAAATTGTGCGTCTTTGTAACCGCCGGTAAGTCCTTGATCGAGAAAGATTTTGCCCGCTTTTTCTAAGTCGCTAATTGCTCCTGCTTTGTCTCCTAAGGAGCGGCGTACCATGCCTCTACCGTAGTAAGCACCAGCATAATTCGGATTGATCCGAATGGCTTGCACGTAATCGCCGATCGCACTATTGGAATTATTTAACTGCTGGTAAACCTTGGCCCGATTGGCGTAAGCTTCAGCATCGTTGGGATTGAGCCCGATTGCTGCGGTAAAATCTGCGATCGCCCCCTGTGTATCCCCCCCGGCACTGCGAGCTAAACCGCGATTGCTAAAAGCATTATAATCCTTGGGATTTAGTATTGTCGCTTGAGTGCAATCGGCAATTGCTTTCGGGTAATCCTTCAAATTTAAATAAGCAATACAGCGATTGTTATAGGGAACCCCATCTTCTTCGCTTAGCGAAATTGCCTGAGTGCAATCGTCAATTGCCGCTTGATGAGCTCCCAAATTCAACTGCGTGCTGCAACGATTCGCGTAAGCATCTCCACTCTTGGGATCGATCGCAATTACCTGACTGTAATCCGCCAATGCTCCCTGATAATCTCCTAGGTGAAAGCGCGCTCTCCCCCGACTGTAGAAAGCATCCACATTCTGAGCATCGAGCTTAATTGCCTCAGTATAATCTCCAATCGCCCCCTGCAAATCGCTGCTCCCAGCCCGAGCCAACCCCCGTGAATGATAAGCTTTAACCAAGTTCGGCTGCAACCGAATTACTTCGCTTAAATCCCCAATTGCCGTCTTGTAATCTTGCATTTCTAAATAAGTCACTCCTCTTTCATAGTAAGCATCAACATCGTTGGGCTGGAGCTTCAAAACCTGAGTGTAATCCTCAATCGCTCCGCGCTTGTCGTTGAAATCGCGACGGGCCAGCCCCCGGTTAAAATAAGCCTTAAAATATTGAGGATTGAGAGCGATCGTCTGAGAATAATCGGCAATTGCTTCTTGATATTTTTTTAAATCATAATTAGCATTACCCCGCTGATAAAAACTCTCACCATTGTTAGGATTTAATTGGATTGATTTGTCAAAAGCCTGCAAAGCTGCTGCCGCATCTTGATTGCGAGACTTTGCTACTCCCTTTTCGTAATATTCCTTGGCTTTGATCGGATTCGGGCGGCTGCAATAATTAAACAGAAATACCATAGCAATCGCCCCGCAGCCAGCGAATATCAGCCACCAAAACCGACTTCCCAAACCTGAAGAAAAAGTATTGGAAGACAGTAAGCTCGACGGAGAAATATTTTTATTTTGAGCCGTATTTCCAGGCTCTTGGCGGTGTTTCAGCTTGCTGAGAGCGGCCAAAACTTCCTCAGCCGATGGATAGCGTTTGCTAAATTGGTGGCAGACCATTTTGTCAATTATATTTGCCAGTGCCGGAGAACATTGAGTTCGGTTTCGCCAAACAATTTCCCCAGTGTGAGAAGGACTCGGATCTTGCAATTTTGGCAAATCCGTACCGGGCAAACCAGTGATAGCTTGGATCGCCATCATCCCGACGGCATAGAGGTCGCTGCTAAATTGCGGGTTGCCTTGAAATTGTTCGATCGGCATATAAGCCGGAGTTCCCGTCGCAATTGTGCGCGGAAATTCTGTATCGTACTCGCTGACGTGATTGGCAACTTCTTTAACCGAGCCGAAGTCAATTAAAACTAATTTGCCGTCTGGTTTGCGGCGGATTAAGTTGGACGGGTTAACATCGCGGTGAATCACTCCCTGAGAGTGTACGAAGGCGAGAACTTTTAACACTTCTTCCAACAGATCCAGCACTCTTTCTTCCCGCCAAGGTTGACCGGCCACAATTTCCCGATTGAGGGCGTGACCGGGTACAAATTCTTCTACGAGGTAGAATTGATTGCCTTCTTCAAAATAAGCGAGTAAAAATGGAATTTGATCGTGTTTTCCCAGTTTTTCTAATATTTCTGCTTCTTGTTTAAATAATCGGTAAGCTGTTTTGAGAACTGTGGAAGTGTTGCTGGGAGGGCGCAGTTGTTTGACTACACATTGAGGGTGACCGGGGCGGCGAGTATCGACTGCTAAATAAGTTTGTCCGAAGGCTCCCGAGCTGAGGATTTGGACTACGCGATAACGCCTGTCTAAAAGTTGACCAACCATGTTCATATCGGAATTTGAGAAGTGGTAATTGGTAATTGGTAATTGGTAATTGCGAATTGGTAACTGGGAAGGAGGAGTTGGTAATGGGTATTTCGTAATTGGTGATTTTGGCTGTTTCCTTTTTTGTTCTTGATTTTTCATTTTTGCTAATCACAGTTGGCAGTTGGCAGTTGGCAGTTGGCAGTTGGCAGTTGACGGTTGACGGTTGACGGTTGACGGTTGACGGTTGACGGTTGACTGATAACGGTTGACGGTTGACGGTTGACGGTTGACGGTTGACTGATAACGTTCGCGAGCTGGGACAGCACTACTGACTAATGACTGATTACTAATGACTGATAACGTTCGCGAGCGGGGACAGCACTACTGACTAATGACTGATTACTAATGACTGATAACGTTCGCGAGCGGGGACAGCACTAATGACTAATGACTAATGACTAATGACTAATGACTAATGACTAATGACTAATAACCAATAACCAATAACCAATAACCAATAACCAATAACCAATGACTAATGACTAATGACTAATGACTAATAGTTTATTTAGAATCTTTGATCTGTGCTTGTGCGTTTTGAAAACCATCGGCTCTTCCTTGTTCTAGAAACAGTGTTGCAGCTTTCTGAAAATCCTCGATCGCCCCAGCCCGATCTTTGAGTTGGCGGCGGACGAGACCTCGGCTGTAAAAAGCGCTAGCATTGTTGGGGTTGAGCCGTAGCGACTGAGCGAAATCCTCAACCGCTAAAGGGTAATTTTTGAGATCTGAGTAAATAGTACCGCGATTGCTGTAAGCTACGGCATCGCTGGGGTTGAGCTTAATTGCTTGAGTGAAATCTTCGACAGCCCCCTGCTTGTCTCCCGAAGCCTCGCGAGCTAATCCTCGATTGCTGTATGCTTTGGGATTGTTGCTGTTGAGTCCGATCGTCAAACTGCAATCTTCGCTGGCCTTTTGAAATTGCTTTAAATTCAGATGAGCAATGCAGCGGTTGTTGTAAGCTGCTTCATCTTTGGGATCGAGGCGAATTGCTCGGCTGCAATCTTCAATCGCTTTGTCGTAGGTTGCTAAATTTAAGTAAGCGCTGCACCGATTGGTATAAGCATCAACTTGGTTTGGTTCCAATTCGATCGCCCTACTGTAATCTTCCATCGCTCCTTGATAATCTGCTAGATTAAAGCGCGATCGACCGCGACTGTAGTAAACCCCAGCTTCCTTGGGGCTAATTTGAATCGCTTGGGTAAAATCCGCCATTGCTCCGGTTTTGTCGCCGTCGGCCGATCGAGCTAAACCCCGATTGCTGTATGCTGTAGCATCGTTGGGATTGAGCCGAATTGCTTGGGTGTAGTCTTCAATTGCCGCGCGGTAGTCGGCCAAATCGTAATAGGCTAAACCCCGCTGATAATATATGTCACCGTTGTTAGGATTGAGCCGCAATACTTGGGTAAAATCTTCCACAGCCCCCCGCTTGTCGCCGGTGTCGCGGCGGGCCAGAGCTCGATTGTAGATGGCTTTGGTGTGGCTGGGATTGACTTTAAGTGCTTGGGTGTAATCGGCAATTGCTTGCTCGGTGGCGCCCATGTCGTAGCGAACGTTAGCCCGCTTGTAGAAAGTTTCGGCATCGCTGGAATTGAGGGCGATCGCTTGAGTATAATCGGCGATCGCGCCTGTTTTGTCACCTTGCTGCGCCTTCACAACACCGCGGGCGAACAATTCTTTGGCCCTCGCCGGACTTTGACTGTGCCAAAAGTAAATTATCAGTGCTGTCAATATCGAAGCTGCGGCTATGGCTGCAAACAGCAACAGTTTGGTTGGGCGCTGTCTCGGCTGAAATTGATTTATCGTGTCGGTGATGATGGTGGCTGGCGATCGCCCAGACTCGGATTTTACCGTGATTTGTTGGAGGTCTGCCAAAACTTCGGTGGCTTCGTGATAGCGTTCCTCGCAGTCGGAGCGCACCATTCGATCGATAATATCTGCTAGAGCCGCCGAACAAGTCGCCCGATCGCGCCAGGAAATTTTGCCTTGGCTTTTCAAGGCACTCAGTTCCTCGGGCGATAGTCCCGTTACCGCAAGCTGGGCGATCGTACCTAGAGCGTAAATGTCGCTATTGTAGCGGGGGTTGCCTTGCGATTGCTCGATCGGCACATATAATGTTTCAGCAGCCAACTCCGGTTTTTTTCCCAAAGGCTTTTTAACAGAGTTTGGGGATGTTGGCGCCAACAAATGAGAATTAACGAGCTCCGGGTTAATTTCTTTGTCTAAGCTAAAGTCAACCAACACAAATTTGCCGTCTGACTCGCGTCGAATTGTTCTGTCTGGTTGAATTCGGCGGTGGATGAAACCGTTGGAGTGTATAAACACCAAAACTTCTAATATGCATGATAGCAAAGCAATTACTTGGTCTTGTGCCCAAGGTTCACCAGGTATTAGTTCTTGGCTTAAAGGTTGACCGGCAATAAATTCTTCTATTAAGTATAAACTTTGGTTTTCCTCAAAATACGCCAATAATTCGGGAATTTTGTCGTGTTTGCCCAATTTTTCTATTATTTCTGCATTTCTTTGAAATATAATTTTGACTAATTCTGGAGTTTGCGAATTTGTGCCGAGGAGCCGCATTTCTCTAACCGTGCATTGCGGATAACCGGGACGGTGAGTATCTGCTGCTATATAAGTTTTTCCCACTTCACTTGAGTCTGTGACTTTAATGATGCGGTAACGTCTGTCGAGAAGTTGACCAATCATGCTCTGCCCTCTACCCTGTTAATGTTCGATTATCGCATGAAACCAGGATAGCAAAAAGATTTGGCGGACTAATTTTTTAAGTTCGATCGCGTCGTCACTCGCGCCCAAAAACGGAAGGAGCATCTCATTTTTGTAAAAAGCATTTTTTCTTTGAGCGCAAGCGTCCCCGCTCGCGTATTGTACAATACGCGAGCTCCCGACAGCACTATAAATACAAAAAATACAAAACTGAGATGCTCCCAAAAACGGATACTTGCTTTCGGACACTCGTCGCCCGCTGCTCAAAATTTCCGACTTTTGTTCAATCTGTAGATTCACTGCGCCGCAAGTCAATCTAAAATCTAAAATCTACAATCTAAAATCGACTGAATGGGACTTTCTGGGCGCTCCAGATGGAGGGGTTCGCTAACGGATTGGCGATCGCACTCAAGCGCGGCGGCCACCCTGTTTTAAGATCTTGGAAAAACCTCTCTGAAATTGTTTATCCTGTCTAATGAGATGAGATATATAGCCTTTTTCAAAAAGATGAGGTATGACTGAGAACTTACATAACCATCCAGACTAGAGGGCCCAAGCCCAACAACGTCCGCGAATCTTTCTGAGAACCGCTATAGCCTTTCTCAAAAAAGTGAGGTATGCGTGCGATGCCTATGCCCTATGCCCTATGCCCTATGCCCTATGCCCTATGCCCTATGCCCTATGCCCTATGCCCTATGCCCTATGCCCTATGCGTACTTCATCTTAGTGAGAAAGGCTATATATATAACTTTTGAGGCTGTGAATCGTAAAAATGTCTGAATCACTAACAAAAGGAGGAACGATCGCAGCAATTGCCACTGCGATCGTTCCCCAACAAGGCAGCGTCGGCATTGTAAGAGTTTCCGGTGCCGCAGCCTTAAAAATTGCCGAAACCCTGTTTCGCGCTCCAGGACGGCAAATTTGGGAATCTCACCGCATTCTTTACGGGCACATCCGCCGTCCCAAAACTCAAGAATTAGTCGATGAAGCTTTGTTGTTAATCATGAAAGCGCCGCGTTCTTTCACCCGCGAAGATGTGGTGGAGTTTCACTGTCACGGTGGGATTATCGCGGTGCAGCAAGTGTTGCAGTTGTGTTTGGAAAATGGTGCAAGATTGGCGCAGCCGGGAGAGTTTTCGCTCAGGGCTTTTTTGAATGGTAGGTTAGATTTAACTCAAGCTGAAAGCATTGCTGATTTGGTGGGAGCCCAATCGCCCGCAGCCGCGCAAAGTGCTTTAGCTGGTTTGCAGGGAAAATTAGCCCAGCCGATTCGCAAATTAAGAGCAACTTGTTTGGATGTGTTGGCAGAAATTGAGGCGAGAATTGATTTTGAGGAAGATTTGCCGCCCTTAGATGAAGCTAAAACTTGTTTGGAAATCAATCGGATTTTGAACGAATTGTCAAGGATTTTGGCGACGGCAGATCGCGGTGAATTGTTGAGAAGTGGTTTGAAAGTGGCAATTGTCGGACGCCCGAATGTGGGAAAGTCGAGTTTGTTGAATTCGTGGAGTAAGAGCGATCGGGCGATCGTCACAGATTTGCCCGGAACGACGCGGGATGTGGTAGAGTCGCAGCTAGTTGTGGGCGGGATTCCGGTGCAGGTGCTCGATACAGCGGGCATTCGGGAAACCGAGGATCGGGTAGAAAAAATCGGTGTAGAGCGATCGCACGCCGCAGCCAAACAAGCCGATTTAGTCTTGTTGACAATTGACGCAGAATCTGGTTGGACAGCAGGCGATCGGGAAATATACGAACAAGTAAAACACCGCCCGCTCATTATAATCATCAACAAAATCGACCTAGTAAAAACAATCCCACAATTACCTTTTACCTCTGAAATTCACCCCGTTGTCACCGCTGCCGCCGCCTTAGATCGAGGTATAGAAGAATTAGAAACAGCCATCTTAGATGCTGTCAGCGGCGGAAATTTGCAAGCAGAAAACTCAGATTTAGCAATCAACCAGCGGCAAGCAGCAGCTTTAACTAGAGCTAAGATTTCGCTAGAAGAATGCACGGCTACTATTGAAAATAAATTGCCTTTAGATTTTTGGACAATAGATTTGCGCGGCGCAATTCAAGCATTGGGGGAAGTTACGGGGGAAGAAGTGACGGAATCAGTTCTCGATAGAATATTTAGCAAGTTTTGCATAGGAAAATAGTAATTTTAATTGATTTATAACGCTGCTCAGAAAGATGAGGTATGTTGTTGGGCTTCAGCCCTTCTTAGTTTCGTAGAAACCCGGTTTCTCGCCTCCCATGAGTAATCTCTAAAAGTCTACTGAGTGGCCGAGACTTCAGAAACTGGCTTTCTTTAGACCTCTTGCATAAGTCTTTGATCGATCCTTCAACCGCAGATGTCAGACAGATAAACACGGATAAACGCAGATAATTTCAGGGTGTTTTCCGATTTTTGCAAGAGGTCTTTTCTAAACTTCTCGTTACTCAACATAAAACTTCCTAAAAACCCGGTTTCTCGCCCGATTTGGGTAAATTTCATTTAAGTCATATGATGTCTGCTAGAACGATCGCACTCATCCTCACGATCGCGGTCTTCCCAGAGTTGTGATATAAAGCACAGCCTCACTCGTAGGAATACCGAGAACGTCATTCACGAGATCGTCAAAAAAGCCCGCAATACCGCTGACACCCAAACGCAGTTGAATCGCTGCTAAATTCAACCGCTGGCCCAAATGACCCGCATCCATGTGCAAATATCGGTAAGCGCGATCGCCATATTTGGCAACAGCCCTATTCAAATCCGCCGTGTGAAACAACAGCGCCCCCGCATCTCTGCCCAAATCTTGCCCCAAACACAAATAATGCAGCTCCCTGCGGAAATTTTTGAACCGAATTTGCCGCAATTCTTGAGCTTTCGGAGCGTAATAATAACAACCTTCTTCTAACCCATGCACTCCCGAAACCGCAATAAAAGTCTGAATCAAACTCAGATCGAAATAGTCTGGATAACCGTCTAATCCTTGGTCGATATAGTGCTGCGACTGATAAGTAAAATCAAGCAATGCTAGCAGTTCGCCCAAGCTCAAAGAAGCACCTGTATAAGCACGGGTAGAACGCCTCTTCAGCATCGTATTTTCTAAAGTTTCTTGATTCACTCCCCAAGGAATTGAAGGTGTGACAGTCGAAACTTTAGTGCAAAATGGAAAGTTATATTTGTCTTCTAAATCTCCTTCACTTTCATCCAGTTTCCAGCCATCTACTCCAGTGGGATCTGATTCTAACTGTGTCGCTTTATGGAGGTATTCTAAAATTTTACCTTCGGAAATTTTCGGGTAATCTATCGTCGTTTTTCCTGCCAAAGCCGTTTTAAACTTTGGCAAATTTTGGTCGATGTCTAGCAAGTCAGCTAAACCAATTAAACAGATCGCTCCTTCTTGCTGCGAGTCGATATACAGTAATTGATTGACAGCTTCGTCTGCGAATCCTCCAATCAGGTGAGGTCGGTAATCGTTGATGGCGCAAGCTAACTCGATATTGCTCAATAAATGACCAGTGTCGAGAAAGATTCGCCGATAAGCTCTGTCTGCGTAACGCCAAGAAGAACGGAAGAAAACAGTGGTAACGGCGATCGCCAATTGGGTATTTTCTAACACTGGCGATCCGAAACAAGCCACTTGCAGGGCCGGCCAAATTTCGCTGTCCCAAAAATGAACCAGCGAATGAGTTCTGCACTGATAGTTGTAGAGTCCCGCCGGCAACTGTGGCGTACCCCGCGAGATTAAATAAACCTCTGCTGGGTAGAGCCCACCGGCCGATGGTGCCGATCGCAAATACAGGTAGCTGTCATCTACCGTCTGCACCTTCGCCGTCAGCCCGTAGCTGCACAGCAACAAACTGGACAACCGATGCCACCAACTGGCATCATCCGGGGAATTTGGATCGTCTGAGGGGTCTTTTAGATAAGGCTTCAGGTCAAAATACGCGCCAATTTTATATTCTTTGAACGGAACTGGTTGCTCTGTCCAATCTAGCTGTCTGCTTTTGGCAGCAATGGTTTGAGGATCGTATTTCGTCCGTTCGTGGTAGTGCTGTGCAATGGAGGGAGGAAGTTCTGGCATATTTCAGTAGAGGATCAGCTTTGGTTTGTTTATCGATCTTGACATTACTAACGGGAAGCATGGTCGAGCAACCCAGAAATTTACAAATATAAAAAAAATCTTAGAAAAAATACGATCGTTGTTACACAAGCTTAACATAAGAAGATGCCTAGGTATAAATACGCAAAATAATAAGCATCAATTATCGTTATGAATTGGCTGCAAAAGCTGTCGTCATTAAGGGATGAAAATGCAAAAGCTAAGCGCTGAGGAATTGCTCGCTCAGTATTCTGAAGGCCAGCGAAACTTTAACGCCGTTGACTTAAGTGGAGATAACTTGTTTCAAGCAGATTTGCCAGAAATAAACCTTTCTGGTAGCGTGCTGACGCGAGCTTATTTGCCCTACGGAAATCTGACTCAAGCCAATCTTTACAAAACACAGTTACAAGATGCTGAATTGGGCGACATTCAACTTTATCAGGCAAATTTGTCGGAAGCTAATCTGTCAGGAGCTAATTTATCTAGAGCAAATTTGCGCCACGCCAATTTGCAAGGAGCAAATTTGTATAAAGCCAATTTACAAGGTGCGGATTTGTACAATGCAGATTTGAGCAATGCCGATTTGAGATATGCTGATTTGAGCCGGACTAATTTGGAGAAAACAAAGTTAACCAAAGCTCAATTAGCTGGCTGCAACTTATTTCGATCGCGCTTAGTGGATTTGTCCGACGCTGAGTGCGATCGCACTACCATCGGCCCCGAAGGATATTGATTTCGCAGCAGTGCATTTGGGCGATCGCCAAAAAGGGCGTCAAGCGCAGCGATCGTCTGCTGGAATCGCCCTTTTTGATATTTCTTAACATTTCTCGACACCGCTGACAATGTAAGTTACAGTCATAGAGAACTTATTGCCCTTCTCAAAAAGATGAGGTACTCATGGGCATAGGGCATAGGGCATAGGGCATAGGGCATAGGGCATACCTCACTTTTTTTAGAACCGCTATATAGCCGTCTAATCTTGACAAGAAAAAACACATATTTCCACATAATAAAAAAGGTCAAACATATGAAAGATCCCGATGAAAAAGCCAGAGAACTCCGACATAAAGAACAACAACTGCGGAAGCGAGAGCAAGAACTTCGACTCAGGGAACTAGAAGCAGAAATTGAACGATCGGTGCCAGAAAATATAACAAGAAAGTACGAAAAAGAAGACAACAATACTCAAAAAAGCAAACTCGAACTATGGCGTCGAAAAATCATAGCAATCAGTCAATTTACAGGCCTGGCAATTGTAGCGCTGGTTGCGCTGCGCGTAGCATCTTGGCTGGGAACTGCGGTGATGGTGGGAGCAATTGCTTTCATTGGTTACAAAATACTTTTTCAAGATAAGAATCCCAAGAATTAACTAACAGAGTATTGTAGTTGTTTCAGGTTTGTAATGCACATTTTTTCGCAAGAAATAGCGAATCAAATAACTTTTGCACGAACACCATCATGAAATGACTTTGTTTTGAAATATCCAGCAGTAAACAATCATAAAACAACCATGAACCTCAAAGTAGAAACTAGCAGCTTTCTCAACGATTTAGAGCGAGTATCTGCCGTGCGCCGAGAAATTGCCGATCGCCTGAGCAACATCGTCACAGCCATAGAGCGATCGGAATTAGCCGGAATCGAAGCATCAGGAAAACTCGGTTTAGAAACAGACAGCGCCGACATCAATCTCGCCAGCAAAAACTTGCGCCAAGGAGTATTTCGGCTGCTCATCTTAGGCGACATGAAACGCGGCAAAAGCACTTTTCTCAATGCCTTAATCGGAGAAAACTTGCTTCCCAGCGATGTCAATCCCTGTACGGCTTTGCTAACAATTTTGCGCTACGGCCCCGAAAAAAATGTCACCGTTTATTTCAACGACGGAAAAAGCCCCAAACAGCTCGATTTTAAAAGTTTCAAACAAGATTACACAATCGACCCCGCTGAAGCAAAACGCCTAGAATCAGAACAAAAACCAGCATTTCCCGATATCGACTGCGCCGTAGTAGAATATCCCTTACCCTTGCTAGAAAAAGGCATCGAAATAGTAGACAGTCCCGGCCTCAACGATACAGAATCCCGCAACGAATTATCTCTCGGTTACATCAACAACTGCCACGCAATTTTGTTTGTACTCAGGGCGACTCAGCCTTGTACAATGGGTGAAAGACGTTATCTAGAAAATTATATCAAAGGTCGTGGATTAAGCATTTTCTTTCTGATCAATGCTTGGGATCAAGTGCGGGAAAGTTTGATTGACCCAGACGATCCTGAAGAAATGGCAGAAGCAGAACAGAAATTGGGGCGGGTTTTCAAAGCTAATTTGGCTGAATATTGTTTAACAGAAGGACACGACATTTACGACGAGCGGGTGTTTCCAATTACCTCAATTAAGGCACTCAGGTTGCGGGTAAAAAACCCGGATGCAAATTTAGCAGGAACTGGTTTTCCTGAGTTTATGGCGTCACTAAATACATTTTTGACCCAGGAAAGAGCCATTTCGGAATTGCGTCCGGCGAGGACTTTGGCGCGTCAAATTTCTGCTCGCGTTCGCGAAGCTGTCGGGCGCCGTTTACCATTGCTTGAAGGGGATGTCAATGAGTTGAAGGACAAGATTAATTCAGTTGAGCCGGAGTTCAATAAACTGAGTCAGATTCGCGATGATTTTCAACAAGAAATTATCCGAGTTAGAGATGGTAAATCGCGGGCGATCGCAGATTCTTTCCGCACCTACGTTCTCAACTTAGAAAATACCTTTGAAACAGACTTTTTGCGGTATCAACCCGAGCTGAGATTTCTGGATTTCTTCAGCCAAGACAAGCGAGAAGCCTTTGAAGCATCGCTCAGACGAGCATTCGAGCAGTACATCAACGACAAACTAGCAGCTTGGACTCTCACGGCTGAACAAGAGATGAATTCAGCATTTTCGCAGTTGTCGCAAAGTGCGGCAACTTACGGAGCATCTTACACAAAAGTGACTGAAAAAATCACCGAAAAACTGACCGGGCAAAAAATCCCCGCAGCAGTCAGCAACTCAAACGAAGATAACTCGCCAGCTTGGGCAAAATGGGCGATGGGATTGTTTTCATTAACGACAGGAAACCTGGCGGGCGTAGCAATGGCAGGAGCTGGTTTCGACTGGAAAAATATCCTGCTCAATTTAATTACTGTATTGGGCGTCAGTACGATTTTTGCGAGTTTTACGGGGATTGTTTTGGGGCCGCTGTACTTGGCTTTGCTGGGGATGGGTGTTGGGGTTTTGCAAGCAGATGGAGCTCACAAACAGTTAGTGAAAGCAGCTAAAAAAGAGTTGGTAAAGTATCTGCCGCAGGTGGCTCAGGAGCAGTGGCAGCCGATTCACGATGCTGTGAAAGAGTGTTTTGATGTTTACGGGCGCGAAGTGGGCGATCGCATGAATGATGATATTAAGTCTCGGAAAGCTGAGTTGGATAATTTGTTGGAACAAAAGCAATCTCGCGAGATTAATTGTCAGGCTGAATCGCAGCGGTTGGAAAAGTTGGAGGCTGATGTTTCTGCTCAGGCGCAGAGTATAGAATCAGTCTATCAAGGTTTCTTAGCATCTGCTAGTTGAAGCTCTAAGGTACGTAGTTGCGCTTCAGCGCTCTTTGTTTATATAGACAAGAGCGCTGAAGCGCAACTACGTACCTTAGATTTGGAAAAGTTGGAGGCTAAGGTATGTTGTTGCGCTTAAGCGCTCTTTGTTTATATAGACAAGAGCGCTGAAGCGCAACTACGTACCTAAGATTTGGAAAAGTTGGAGGCTAAGGTATGTTGTTGCGCTTTAGCGCTCTTTAGTTATATATAAGAAAGAGCGCTGAAGCGCAACTACGTACCTAGGATTTGGAAGAGGACTGAAGTCCTTACTACGAACCTTTTATAAGTCCAAGAATGAGATAATTTTAAATATGCAACAACCCGAAACTTATCAAAATCTAACTAACTATCTCAAATCAGCACTGGGCATTCTCGAATTAGATAAAAACTCCCAACTTTACCGAGATACAAACTCAATTTGCGATTATCTCGCCAAACCAACTTTTCAAATCGCTGTCTTTGGCCCGTTTAATTACGGTAAGTCAACTTTGCTGAATGCTTTGCTTGGAAATCGCGCTTTGCCGATCGATCTTGTGCCCACTACCGGTGCTGCCATTTATGTCAACTACGGCGACGAATTGCACGCAAAAATCACCCTCAAAGACGGTACAGAAGTCAGCGAAGCCGGGACTGATGTGTTGAAACGCTACGCCATCCTCGACGACAACCGACAGATGCGCGATGATGTCGCAGCAGTCAATGTTTACTGTCCCCACCCATTCCTGAAAACGGGTGTGGAATTGCTGGATTTGCCCGGAACTAACGATCGCCAAGAACAGGATAACTTAGTTCGGGATAAATTGCTTTCGGCTGATTTGGTGGTGCAGGTTTTGGACGCTCGCAAATTGATGACTCTGGGCGAACGGGAGCATTTGAGAGATTGGTTGAGCGATCGCCAAATTAACACAGTCGTCTTTGTTGCCAATTTTCTCAATCTACTCGAACCAGACGACCAAAAACAAGTATACAATCGATTGTTGTTTGTTGCCGAAAGTTTTCGCTCCAACTTGCCGAATAACATCAGCAATATCTACCGCGTCGATGCTTTACCCGCTTTGAGGGCGAGGCTGAAAGGAGATGTGGCTGCGGCTCAAACTACCGGAATTGCCATGTTTGAATCGGCGTTGCAAAGTATTGTCGCAAGTCAACAGGAACAACTAGCTGTTAAGTTGCCGAGAATTGAAAATATAGCTACTAAGATTTGTCAATCTTTGCGAGCGAAATCTGAAACTGTCGCCGCCGAAATAACAGCCGCTCAACAAAAGCAAAAAGACCGAATTGAAATTAAACAAAAAGCTGAAAAACTGATTTCACAAGGCTTTCAAGCCAGCGTTTCCGACTTCGAGATTTGGCTTTACCAGCCCACATTTTTGCGGCGCTATCAATCGGAAATGGCGCTGTCGCTTCAGCAAGGAAGTTTTGATGCGTGGAAGACAAAATTTGAGGAAGATGTGCTCAAGCAGCGGGAAACCATTGCAGAATGGGTAAATAAAGCTTGCGAGTTCTTCGATCGCGAACAGCCGATCGCCCTTTTGATCTCGTTTCCCCCATCCCCGCAAATCGCGTTACCAGAACCGCCACCAACCGCCGCAGCCAAAAAGTCGATCGAGGGCGAAGTGACTCCAGTCGCGATCGCCACCGGCTTAGGTTGGCTGTTGGGCGGCCCGATGGGAGCAGCAGTAATAGGCGGTGCCAGCTATATTTTGAAGAAAAGAACAGGCTATGAAAAGCCACCTGAATCGTCAGAAGCTTATCTAAATCAAGTAACAGAAATTTGCAACGAAGCTGCTAAAAACTATCTAATTGGTTTCAGTATCGATACTTTTTTAATGCTGCAACACTACAAGGAAATCGCCGCAAAAGTTATCTGTTTTCAAGACAGCCAAGAACCCCTACAGACAAATATGCAGCAGTATCAGATCCAGTTAATTGATAATTTGTTAGAAAACATCGAATCCAGCTTTCAAAGTACCAAATCTGTAATTAACGGCAAATGATCCGAACCCACATTGCGGACAGTATGAATATTCAACACACCAATTTCTTTCTCTCGCCGCTTTTGAAAAAATCTCACCAGCAAGCTATCTACCACAAAATAACTAAAATAATTGGCAACAAATCCTGCAATTACCAACACACTTAAACCGCTGAGCGTCCCAAAGGAACCGCCTACTTTCCTCAAACCAGACCAGACGGCTGCATCACCTGTTTTACCTGTAGCTACTATGCCGATAAGTAGCATTAAAGCAGGTAATGCGATCGTGATTGTATTTCTGATGAGTTTGTCCATTAGACAATTTTAGATTGTAGATTGGGAATGAATGATTCAGGTTTCCGGGTGCGGATGGCACAGCGATTGAATCGGAGGTGGCTTTAAAAAATTGGCTAATTCTTAAATCTCATAGATTTCTAACGGTAAGTTGTCTGGATCTCTAAAAAAGGTAAACCATTTTTCGGTAATCTCGTCAAAGCGAATTTCTTCTACTTCTATTTGTTGGGATTTTAAGTAAGCAACCGATGCTTTTATGTCTTCAACTGCAAAAGCTAAATGTCTCAAGCCGCAAGCTTCAGGATTGTTAACTCTTTTGGGAGGATGGGGAAATGAGAACAGTTCAATCATTGCACTGCCGTTTCCGACTTGCAAATCTAGTTTGTAAGAATTTCTCTCGGTTCGGAAAGTTTCTTTGATTGTGGAACATCCCAAGACTTCTACATAAAATTTCTTCGATTTTTCGTAATCCGAGCAAATAATTGCCACATGATGTATTGCTTTTATTTTCATTTTGAAAAAGTTACTTGGGTTTTCTGAGATGTAGTAGCATTCTCAATCAGCTTTTATGAACAGGCTTTCCGGCCTGTTCCACAAAGAGTGAATTTTCTTGTGGAACAGGCCGGAAAGCCTGTTAAGAGAGAATGGTGCAAGATGTGAGGTTTTTCTCACAGCACGGTGGGTTATTGACAATTATATTTGACGATCGCAAACTCCGCGACCAACCTGCCTAAATTCAGGGCGAGATTCCTTTATTTTCCCCCACCCAAATCTCGATCGGTAAATTTATGCAAAAAAAGCACCCCACTTTGATAAAATTAGAGTTTTGCAGTCACTCACCCATTTGCATCTCAGGAGACAAGCACCATGGCCCGTATGTATTACGACACCGACGCCAACCTAGACCTCTTAGCCAAGAAAACGGTTGCTATCATTGGCTACGGTTCCCAAGGGCACGCCCACGCGCTCAACCTCAAAGACAGCGGGATGAATGTCATTGTCGGTTTGTATCCCGGTAGCAAATCTGCCGCCAAAGCAACCGATGCAGGTTTAACTGTTCACCCGGTAGACAAAGCAGCCGCCGCCGCTGACTTCATCATGATTTTATTACCCGATGAAGTTCAAAAAACTATTTACAAAGAACAAATCGAACCTAACCTTTCAGCAGGAAATGTTTTAGCATTTGCTCACGGTTTTAACATTCACTTCGGCCAAGTTGTCCCTCCAGCCGACGTAGACGTAGTAATGGTAGCGCCCAAAGGCCCCGGACACTTGGTGCGCCGGACTTACGAACAAGGCGAAGGTGTGCCGAGTTTGTTTGCAGTATATCAGGATGCTTCGGGCCAAGCGCGCGATCGGGCAATGGCCTATGCTAAAGGTATCGGCGGCACCAGAGCAGGCATCCTCGAAACCACTTTCCGCGAAGAAACAGAAACCGACCTTTTTGGCGAACAAGTAGTTTTGTGCGGCGGTTTGAGCGCCTTAATTAAAGCTGGATTTGAAACCTTAGTTAACGCTGGATATCAACCGGAATTAGCTTATTTTGAATGTTTGCACGAAGTTAAACTTATCGTTGACTTAGTAGTAGAAGGAGGCCTCGCCAAAATGCGCGACAGCATCTCCAATACCGCAGAATACGGCGACTTAACTCGCGGCCCCCGCATCGTCACCGATGACACCCGCGCCGAAATGCGTAAAATTCTTAGCGAAATTCAATCCGGCCAATTTGCGCGCGAATTTGTTCTAGAAAACCAAGCCGGCAAACCGGGCTTTACTTCGATGCGCCGTCAGGAAGCAGAACATCCGATTGAAGAAGTTGGTAAAGATTTGCGCGCTATGTTTAGCTGGTTGAAAAAGCAGGCATAATCGATTTTAGATTTTAGATTTTAGATTTTAGATTTTTCGTTTTATCTAAGATCTAAAATCGCCAATCTAATAGTAATTTTCAAAAGTAGTCGTAGGGTGTGTCGCCACGAAAAATCCCTAAATAAGACAGAGAATCTCACAGCGACGCACCTGACAAGCAGCAGAAATAAACCCAACACCACTGAACAGACAAAAATCGGTCAATTGGTTCTTTCTTTGTCTTCCAACTTCCATCGGATTTCTGTCAACTGTCAACTGTCAACTGTCAACCCTTCTCTAAGCAAACTGTCAACTGTCAACTGTCAACTGTCAAAACTATCGACTAGGGCTTTTTTGCAAGTCATCAATATCTTTCTCTCTTTGCTTATTTACCTCTTTCGGCTTTACCCATGACGGCCACAAACTGACGAAGAACTTTCTACTTGCTAAGCTGGTATCTCTTACAGGTTTGGGGAGAAAAGTTAAACTGTCACCGTAAAGGGTAAACAGCGCTACAAACAGCAGCACTATCGGGATAATATTTTTTTTAGGCATGGCAGTTTGGGATTTGAGTTTATAAAAGTCGTTGTTTATATTTTGCCCTGGCGCGAACCAAAAATATCAGCGCTCACGAAAAATAAACCGGTGGGCGAAGCGGGCGCCCAGACAGACGATGCACATATTCCGAATCCTCCCTAACGCCCCTTAATAACCAGGGTGGTTGGTACGTTGTTGGGATGCGAGCCTCCTTTAAACATATATATATATAAAGAGGGCTGAAGCCCAACAACGTACCTAATTTAGGGGACAAGATTTCGAGCTTTCTTCCTCCTCCAAGTAGAGGGATGCAATGGTAAGTAAGGTTCGTAGTGCGGACTTCAGTCCGCAAAAAGCTGCGGACTAAAGTCCTCACTACGAACCATTTTTTCAAGGTAATGCACCGGATATGATATTATTAGGTAACTACTAAAGACTCTGCTGTAAGTAAGGTTCGTAGTGCGGACTTCAGTCCGCAAAAAGCTGCGGACTAAAGTCCTCACTACGAACCATTTTTTCAAGGTAATGCACCGGATATGATATTATTAGGTAACTACTAACGACTCTGCTGTAAGTAAGGTTCGTAGTGCGGACTTCAGTCCGCAAAAAGCTGCGGACTAAAGTCCGCACTACGAACCATTCTTTCAGGGTAATGCACTGGATATGATATTATTAGGTAACGACTAACGACTCTGCTGAATAAAACTTTGCACGACTGCATTAGTTTCCGGAGAGATTTCTGTTACCAGGCGCACCGGAATTGCATTTGTAGAAGCAAATTGCGCGTATTCTGGGGTGAGAAAGACTGCATATTTGTCAGCTTCGGTCGTTAGTTGAGCGGCAGTGGCTAGACTGATAGCTTTAATATAATTGCGGATGCTAACTGCTTTCTCGCCGACAACTTCATCGCCAGAAATTACTGTACTCGGTCTGCTAACTTGGTCTAAGGTTGTACTCGGATCTTTGACGCTTAAGTGGGTTCCTCCTACAAAGCCCACTAGCCATTTGGGACTGGAAATTTTGGTGAAGCCGGCAATTTGTTCGACTAAGGCGGGTGTGGTTTTGTCGGCTGAAGATGCTACTATTAATGTAGGGATTTGAATGGCACTTAAACCAGTTTCTCCAAATAGTAATGATGTGGTGGGATTCATGACGATCGCCCTTTTAATCCTCACATCCCGCAATTGATACCGTTCTTGGGGCAATCGGGCCGCCGCGCATTGAATGCCTTCGCCCAAGCTAAACCCGATTAAATCCCCCTGACAGCGCTGTTTGAGCCGGCTCAATTGCAGTTCGGCACCGGCTACGGACAAGGCTGTGGCGCCACCGAAGGAATAGCCCACGATCATCGATCGCTCGATCGCAATTTTCCCCTGCAAGTTATCATCCGTTTGGTTCAATTTTGCCAGTTCGTCGAGCACAAAACTGATATCTTTAGGACGGTCTAAAAACTCTCCAGAAGCGAGCAACTGAGACTTACCCGCGATCGCAGCCTTGGTATTTGTTTCGTTGCTTCCCGGATGTTCTACAGCAGCTACCACGTAGCCGTAGGACGCCAAATGCTCGGCTAAATAACGCAAATCCGTCCGCACCGAACCCAAACCGTGAGAAAACACGATCGTCGGTTTGTCGGCCGTCGCTGCTCTCGACCAATAGACATCAACAGGAATACGCCGATTGCGGGCGCTATCGTTCAAATCTAGCTTGAGAACCCGAACCGAATTCGGGCCGGGTTGGGTCGGGTCGAAAGGCGGGTTAAAGGCGGGTTTAGTGGCTGTTAATTGAGGTGCGATCGCGGCCATAAACCTCTGAGTTTGCCAAAAACCCGAGTTTAAATTGCTTAAAACTGCGAAAGCTCGATCGAGATCCACGACTACCCGCGAACTCGGATAAGATTCAATGAAACTCAATACAGATAAGCCTTCCGGCGCATTCGCTCCCAGCACCAAAGCCGCTCGCAGCGCTTCCACACCCGCACCGTCGCCCCTGGGTATCACTGTAGTCAAATCCGTCAAAATCGCAGTCCCGATGCGCGTATTTAGCAAGTTGCTCAAACCAACTACATTGAGAGGGATTTTCGCTTGAAGTGCTCCCAAAATTTGACTGCGCTGTGCGTCAGACAGCAGATTCGCGTAGGCTTGCAGTCTGGGGGGGACTTTTCCGGTTTTTGCGAGCTCGCGCAAATCCGCCACCGAAATAGACGATTCTAAAGGGCCTTTGCGGACAACAACTGTTTCTGTAGCTTTTGCAGGGGATATCATAGCGCCGAAAGTGCCGATCGCGATCGCGCTACAAACACTCGCCACTGAAGAAAACCATCTGAAATTTTGTGTGATGCTCATTTTTACCTGATTGAACTAGAAACCATATCACCATATTCTCAGAATTGTCCCAGATACAGATAAATTCTGTTCAAGTGTTGATAAATTGTCTGGGAATGCGATCGAAAAAACCTCTCGGTATGTTTAAATGTCGATCGTCGCGATCCTATTAAGTATAATTGTCAATCAAACATGGCAATTTAGCTTAAGGGACTAAGCTAAATTGCGGTTGACATCATATTTTGTGTTTACTATCATAATAAATAAAACCCTGTGATATCCCTGACCTTTGCATCAGAATGATAATTTTTCGAGTGCAGTGCGATCGTCCCAAGCGCATCATATCGTTTCCCCCAGCCTTGAAAAAAATCAATTTACCGAATAGCAAGGGTTTGAAGCCCTTACTCAGGTCGGCAGATTGCGATCGGAACGGAGTTGAAATCTCCGTTCCGATCGCTTCGCTGTCAACTGTCAACTGTCAACTGTCAACTGTCAACTGTCAACTGTTTAACTCAGCTATCAGAATGATTTCAATGAATACCTTTGCACTTCCAGGTTACCAAATCAGCACCTCCATATCCGACGGCTTCAATACCAGCATTTACCGGGGAATTAGAGAGTCAGACGAACAACCAGTCATCATCAAAATCCTCAAAGCAGAATGTCCCACCCTCGAACAAATTACCCGCTTAAAAAACGAATATAAAATTAGTCAGCATTTACAGGTAGACAGCATCGTCAAATATTACAGCCTCGAAACCTGTCAAAACCGTCTCGCCCTAATTGCAGAAGACTTTGGCGGCCGCTCCCTCAACCAAATTATCTCGAAAAAGCTTGACTTAACAGCATTTTTAAGTATTGGCATTCAACTAGCATCAGGACTCAGCTCGCTGCATCAGAACGGCATCATCCACAAAGACATCAAACCCTCCAACATTATCATCAACCTGGAAACAGGAACAGTCAAGATTACCGACTTCAGCATCGCTTCCAGGCTGAGTAAAGAAAACCCTCAAATCAACAGTGCTAACTTAGTTGAAGGCACAGTCGCCTATATGTCTCCCGAACAAACCGGGAGAATGAACCGCAGCTTAGATTATCGCAGCGATTTCTATTCCCTAGGCGTCACATTATACGAAATACTGACAGGCGAATTGCCGTTTAACAGCAACGATATTTTGGAACTCGTACACTGTCATATTGCCAAACATCCCGTACCACCTTGTGAATACAGCAGGAATCCAGAAAAGAGCGATAAGATTCCGCAAGTTGTTTCGGATATTGTGATGAAGCTTTTGGCAAAAAATGCCGAAGATAGGTATCAAACAGCAGAGGGAATTCAAGCAGATTTAGAAAACTGTTTGAATTCTTGGCAGACAACTGGGGAAATTGCTTATTTTGTACCGGGACAGTTGGATCGATCGCGACAATTGTCAATCCCTCAAAAACTTTACGGACGAAAAGCTGAAGTCGATCGCCTGCTGGCTGCTTTTGAAAGAGTTAGCGGGCTTGCAGGCTCACAACCGCCAGAAAGTTCAGAAAATCTACAAGCTCCTACGCAAAGCGAAATAGTCCTAGTTTCCGGTTATTCTGGGATTGGCAAAACCGCCATTGTCAATGAAGTTCACAAGCCAATTGTGCGACAGCGTGGCTATTTTATTAACGGCAAATTTGACCAATTTAAGCGCAACATTCCCTATGCAGCTTTGATTCAAGCTTTCCACTCCTTAATCGGGCAGTTGCTGACTGAAAGCAGCGAAAAATTGCAAGCTTGGCGAGAAAAGTTAGCGGCGGCTTTGGGTGCAAACGGTGCTGTGATTGTTGATGTAATTCCAGAAATTGAGCTAATTATTGGCAAGCAGCCGGAAGTACCACAATTGGGAGCTACCGAATCTCAAAATCGCTTTAATCGAGTCTTTCAAGAGTTGATCGGTGTCTTTACTCATCGAGAACATCCGCTGGTAATATTTTTAGATGATTTGCAGTGGGCAGATTCGGCTTCGCTGAATTTAATGCAGTTGTTGCTTGGTAATTCCGAAAGTCAATACCTGCTTTTAATTGGTGCTTATCGGGATAATGAAGTTAATCCGACTCATCCGCTCGTACAGGCGATTGAACAAATTGAAAAAACTGGTACTCCTGTTAATAATATCATCTTGCAACCGCTGGATTTTGAGAATGTTCGGGAATTAATTGCCGATACTCTCACGGCTAACGACAAGGTGAGATTGCTGGCTGAGTTGATTTTCCACAAAACCGGCGGTAATCCTTTCTTCATCACGCAACTTTTGCAAGCCCTTTATCAAGAGAATCTGTTACACTTTGAGTTGAGCAGCGGTAGTTGGCAGTGGAGTTTAGCAGAGATTCAGGCGATCGGCATTACGGACAAAAGTGTCGTGGAATTGGTAGCCAGCCGCATCGAAAAACTGCCGGAAACCACGCAGCGAGTCTTAAAATTGGCGGCTTGTATTGGCGACAGGTTTACCCTCGACGTTTTGTCAATTGTCAACGAACAATCCCAGACGCAAACTGCTAGCGAACTCTGGGCGGCGCTGCAAACTGGATTGGTTCTCCCGTTGAGTAATGCTTACAAGATTCCGCTGGTTGGAGGCTGGGGATTGGACAATTTGCGATTGCTTCTTGCGGCTTCCCAATCAAAGATTTCCTACAAATTTCTGCACGACAGAGTGCAGCAAGCAGCTTATTCTCTGATTCCCGATGACGAAAAGCAAACAACACACCTAAAAATCGGTCAACTACTGCTAGACAATACTCCTGCTTCCGAGATTGAAGAGAATGTGTTTGATATTGTCAACCAACTGAATGTCGGCTTTGAATTACTCGCCGAAAAAGCCGACAAATATGAACTAACAAAACTAAATCTGATCGCTGGGAAAAAAGCTAAAGCATCCAATGCTTACGAAGTCGCTGTCACGTATTTTAATGTCGGCTTGGAACTCATTAACTTCCCTCTGTTCCCCGTTAATATGGGATCGAGTTGGGAAACTGATTATGACTTGACGTTGAATCTGCACGTTGAAGCAGCGGAGGCGGAGTATCTGAATACTAACTTTGGGCGATCGCACGAATTAGCAGAGGTCGTTTTGCGACAAGCTACAAATATACTCGACAAAGTTAAGGTTTACGAACTGCAAATCCAGTCTTATATGTCTCAAAACCAGATTCTAAAAGCCGTCGATACTGGTTTCCAAGCTTTGAAAATATTAGAATTTCCCCTATCGGAAATCCCACCAGAGGGTTTGGCAGGAATTAAGTTACCTCAGCTTGAGGAACTAAAAAATATTCCGGTAATGACTGATGAATATCAGTTAGCTATCATGCGGATACTCTCGGTTATTCTTACTCCTGCTTTTGCTGCAAAACCGGAACTATTGCCACAGATAATCTTCACAATGGTTCATTTTTCGATTAAACGGGGTAATTCAGCACTAGGAGCGATCGCCTATAGTTGGTACGGCTTGCTGCTGACTGGAGCATTAGGAGAGATAGATGCTGGATATCATTCTGGACAGCTAGCTTTGAAGCTATTAGACCTATTCAATGCTAAACAACTAAAATGCAAAGTTTACCACATATTTAACACTTTTATCCGTCACTGGAAAGAACACGCTAAAGAGACAATTGCACCATTAATAGAGAGTATTCAAAGTGGCATCGAAACAGGAGATCTAGAATTTAGTAGTTATTCTGCTATCAACAGTTGTTCTTGTCCATTTTTGATGGGAGAGTCGCTGGAAATTGTACAACAAAAACAAGTGCAATACTTGAATTTTGCCCGCGATATAAAACAAGAACTTTCGATGGAGTTGCTAGGTATTTGGGGGGAAATTGTTTTGAAATTGCGAGGTATATCAGGGAATAGATATGGATTTATAGGTGAAAAACATACGGAACAAGAAATATCACTTAGTGTGAAAAAGCTTAATCCCATGTCAATTTTTAATGTGTATTTTGCTAGAATGCTGATTTTTTACTTGTTCAAAAAGCCCGATAAATCAGTTGCTAACGCATCTTTGGCGACAGAATATGCACAAGCAGCAATTGGCTATATGATGATAGGCACGCACAATTTTTACTATTCCCTGGCACTCCTCGCTGTGTATCCAACTGCTGACAATTTAGAACAAGAAAAATACTTGAGGCAGGTAGCAGCCAATCAGGAAAAAATGCAGCATTGGGCGCACCACGCCCCAATGAACTATCAGCACAAGTATGACCTGGTAGAAGCAGAAAAAGCGCGATTTTTCGGGAAAGCTTGGGAAGCAGCCGATTATTATGACAAAGCCATTCAAGGCGCAAAAGAGCAGGGATATATCCAAGAAGCAGCACTCGCCAACGAACTTGCAGCCGAGTTTTATTTTGGCTGTAAAAAAGACAAAATTGCTCAAGTCTATCTCACAGAATCATACTACGGTTACATTCACTGGGGAGCCATAGCAAAAGTCAAAGATTTAGAATCCAGATATCCCCAATTAGTGACCCAAACCCTCAACAGACAAATCAATTACTGCGATTTAACTGTCACCGCCACAACAACAGCCATCAACAGCGAGTTTAGCAAAATATTAGATATCGGCACATTCATCAAAGCATCTCAAACTATTGCCAGCGAAATTGTGCTGGATAAATTGCTCGCGAGTTTAATCGAGATTTTGTTAGAAAATGCCGGGGCTCAAAAAGCAGTGCTGATGCTCTACAAAGATGGCAATCTTTTGATCGAAGCCACTTCCAATACCGATCAAAATCAAGCCGTCGTGTTGCAATCCTTGCCCGTGGAAATTAGTCAAGATTTGCCCATCTCGATAGTCAACTATGTTGCCAGAACTCAAAAAGACTTGGTTTTAAACAATG
This sequence comes from Microcoleus sp. CAWBG27, assembly GCF_020883145.1. Taxonomy (NCBI): domain Bacteria; kingdom Bacillati; phylum Cyanobacteriota; class Cyanophyceae; order Oscillatoriales; family Microcoleaceae; genus Microcoleus; species Microcoleus sp. CAWBG27. The sequence goes on along the minus strand of NZ_JAHREU010000024.1, from coordinate 18,641 downwards.
CAGCCTCAGAGGGCTTGTTCACCAAAGATCCCTATATTGTAAGCAGTCAGCCTCAGTCAATTATTTGTAATCCCATTATTTATCAGGGCAAACTCACAGGTATTCTTTACTTGGAAAACAACTTAGCTATCGGTGCATTTACAGCCGAGAGATTGCAAGTTTTAAAAGTGCTCACTTCTCAAGTTGCTATCGCCATAGAAAACGCCCAACTCTACGCAAAAGAACAAGAAAAGTCGCAGCAACTCGCACAATCTTTGCACCAATTGCAGCAAACCCAAGCCCAACTCGTACAAACTGAAAAAATCTCAAGTTTGGGGCAGTTGGTAGCAGGAGTCGCTCACGAAGTCAATAACCCCGTTAGTTTTGTTTCGGGCAATCTCCATCATGCTAATGATTATGTCAAAGACTTGATTTCCATTGTCAATCTTTACCAGCAGAATTATCCGAATCCAGTCCCGGAAATTGTGGAAGCAGCAGAAAATATTGAACTCGATTATCTGATGGAAGATTTGCCGAAAATCTTGGGTTCCATGCAGCTAGGAACCGATCGCATCCGCGATATCATGCAATCATTGCGGAACTTCTCGCGCATTGACGGCACCCGCAAAAAAACCGCCGACATCCACGCAGGCATCGACAGTACGTTGATGATTTTACAGCACCGCTTGAAAGCTAAACCCGAACGTCCAGCAATTCAAGTGATTAAAGAATACGGCTATTTGCCTGCGGTTGAGTGCTACAGCGGACAACTCAATCAGGTGTTTATGAATTTGCTGTCCAATGCGATATACGCTTTGGATGAGTCAAATGCCGATCGCACTTATGCTGAAATTGAAAAGCATCCGAATATTATCACAATTTACACCGAAGTCAAGGATGCTAAGGAAGAAGGAAGGAGGAAGAGGGAAGAAGGAAGAGTGGGGAAAACTGACAGTTTTGCGGTGATTCGGATTAAGGATAATGGGCGGGGGATGCCTGAAGCAACGCGGTGTAAATTGTTCGATGCGTTTTTCACCACTAAGCCCGAGGGGAAAGGTACGGGATTGGGATTGTCGATTAGCTATCAAATTGTAGTCGAAAAACACGGCGGTGCGATCGAGTGTATTTCTGAACCGGGAAAAGGTGCGGAATTTGTCATAGCAATTCCCTTAAATTAGGCAATCTTAACCGGTTCGTAGTGAGGACTTTAGTCCTTTCTTTGATGCGGACTAAAGTCCTCACTACAAACCTATTGAAAATCCAAAACAGGGAAAGGTTTCGCCGCTTCTATCTGCGCTGCTAAAGCAATTAAAGTTGCTTCCGCCGCCGGCCGCCCGATAATTTGAATTCCCACCGGCAAACCGTTATCATCTAAGATGGCTGGAAGTGCGATCGCAGGCAAACCACTCGCATTAAATGGCGGACAAGGAGCAACCCAATTAATAATCCGCTGCAAAGTTTCCTCACAACTCAAATCCGCCCACTCCCCGATGCCAATTGGCGAGTGCATATAAGTCGGCAAAACTAACACATCAAAATTTTCAAAGAATCCCACAATCCGCCGTGAAATTACCTGCATTTGATTCACCGCCCGCAAATATTCCCCAGCCGCAACAGTTTTTTCCAACAACCAGCGATTCATCGGTTCCAAAACCTTGCCTGGAATGCCGCTTGCTGCCGCCCCTGACTGCCAAATTACTGTAAACGGTTCGATTAAACCTGTAAAATCCGGGCATCCCGGTTCGATATCGTGACCCAAATCTGTCAGTAATTTTACGGTATCGAGTACCGCTTGCTGACACACAGGCGCTGCCTCACCCACGGGAGCAATACTGGTAGAAAAAGCAACTCGCAGTTTGCCCAACTTTTGGCCGGAAGCCTCTAAAAACGTGGGATTTGGGTCTGGTAGCCAGTACGGATCGCCGGTGGTGTAGCCTGACATTACGTCCAACAGGGCGGCGGCGTCAGCCACGGTGCGGGCGAGAGGGCCGTTGGCAGAAATTCCGCTTAGGTAATCTCCGACTGGCGCCCAGGAAACTCGCCCGCGCGAGGGTTTAATGCCCACTAAACCGCAGGCGGAAGCTGGGCCTCGGATCGAACCGCCGCCGTCTGAACCTTGGGCGATCGCACATAAACCCGCCGCTACGGCCGCCGCTGAGCCGCCGCTAGAACCTCCGGGCGTGTATTCTAAATTCCAGGGATTGCGCGCGGGCCGGAAACCTGGGGGTTCACTGTAAGGTAATGAGCCTATTTGAGAGGTTGCTGTTTTCCCCAGAATGTTAAATCCGGCTGCTTCGATCCGCCAGACTACTGACTCGTTGTAGGGAGATATGTTACTGTGCAAAGCCTGAACCCCGTAAGTACACGGAATGCCGGTAACTGGTGTCAAGTCTTTGATGCCGATCGGCACTCCGAAAAAAGGCGGCAATTGCTCTGACTTGTTTAAGCCTGCTAGGTGTTCGGTTTGCGCTGTCGCCAGCTCGATCGCCCGATCGGCAGTTACTGTAAAATAACTACCAAGTTGATGGTTTAATCGATCGATCCGTTCCAAATACACATTGGCAATTTCTAGGGGCGAAATTTCCCGATCGCGGATCGACTTCGCCAAATCCAGGGCTGAACTAAAAGCCCGATCGACAGAATTCATAGGTGTAAGTCCTGAATAGTTCGGTCAAGTATCTATTTATACTGTTTTTTGAGGAAAAGTCTTTCCCTTTAAAAAAATATTCAAAAATGTCGAAAATCCATATTCGATTGTAGGGCCAGAGCGATCGCCCGCGTGCAAACAGCAGAATATTTCCTTGCTGCGACCCCCTCTTGAGATAAACTGATCGGAACAGTTAAGCTTTTGTGCAAGAAACGCTCTTCGGGCGATCGGCATTGTCTAACTTCCACAAATCATCAGAAAATGTGGGTGGAAACCCCGTTCCTTCGGCAAGCTCAGCGCAAGCCTTACAGAACGGCTTTATATGTGGGAAGTGTGTTAAAATAGACACACACACGTTGACCTCTAAAGTAAGGTGAAACTCCTAGCAATTGGACTTTGTAGTTAAAAGACGTTTAACCGACATGGTTAAACTGGTATCCAATAATACCCTACCTCTAGCCTTTGCAAGTAAAGACTCTGGGGCGACTGAATCACTCACAACAAATCAAAGTAGCCTCAATGCTAGAAATAGCGGAGAGAGTAGTGGGAATTGGCACCCCCTGTCGCGCTGCGGTAGAGTTCGAGTAAGCAGCTCTACGAGTAGCGGTTCGAGCAATGTCCAACGGTGGATATCTCCTTCTAAAGAATCTCAGTGCGTTTACGCGCCTTGAGTGTCAACTGTTCGAGTCAGCCTTCTCACCAAATTCCCAGTAGCGCATATGACACAACAGCATCCGCCAGCTCCTCGTCCGCCCGTACCCGGAGCTCCCCCACCCCCAGGGCTGCCACGCCCTCCAGCTCCAGGCATTCCCAGAGCAGCAGGAATGCCACCAGCACCGCCACCACCAGCACCAGCAGCACCGCCACCACCCGCACCAGCAGCACCGCCACCACCCGCACCAGCAGCACCGCCACCACCCGCACCAGCACCCCAATCAACCGCCACACCTAAAAATTCCAGCAACAACAAAATTCCGACTTTGAAAGAGTTGGTAATGCGAGCCAAAGAAGAAGGAGTATCCGATCTTCACCTCGGAGTCAACGAATTCCCGCGCTTCCGAAACCGGGGCGAGATAGCCGATATCGGCTATCCACCGTCGGATTTAGATACGTTTTTTGGCTGGCTGCGCGAGTGCATGAGCGATGAAGAAATTGAAATTTTCCAAAAAACCCTAGACTTTGACGGTGCTTTCGACTTCGGCTTCGTCCGCATTCGGATCAGTTGCATGGACTCCTTGGCCGGCCCGGCGATGGTGCTGCGGCTAATTCCTGCCAAAATAATGACGCTGGAGGAATTAAACCTGCCGCAAGTCTTTAAGAAAATATGTGGCTACCACAAAGGGCTGATTTTGGTGACGGGCCCCACAGGTTCTGGCAAATCGACCACCTTGGCCGCCATGATCGACTACATCAACAAAAATAAAGCCTACAACATCATCACGATCGAAGACCCGGTAGAATTCGTACACGAAAGCAAAAAATCCTTGATCAAGCACCGGGAAGTCGGCAGACACACCCTCAAGTTTATGAGTGCTCTCAAAGGTGCTCTGCGGCAAGATCCGGATATGCTGCTAGTAGGAGAAATTCGGGACAGAGAGACGGTGGAAATTGCCCTCAAAGCCTCTCAGACAGGTCACTTAGTTGCAGGAACTCTGCACACCAACAGTGCAGTTAAAACCCTGAACCGGATTCTGGATATGTTCGGGGCGGAAGAACAGGACGCCATACGGGTTTCAATTTCCGAATCCCTAGTGGCGATTATTGCTCAACTGCTGTGCAAAACCACAGACGGCAAACGGGCTGCTTTCCACGACGTGATGATCAATACCGACGTGGTTAAGGAATACATTCTGAAGGGACAGAATGAGGAAATCAATCAAATCATGATCAAAGATACTTATGAAGGCATGACGACGATGAATAAGTCGCTCTACGGCCTTTATCAAGAAGGTAGAATTACTGAAGAACTGGCTGTAGAAAACTCACCGTTCCCCAACGAAATGGCCCAGATGCTCCGAGGTCGAGTCTAAAGGTCGAGTGTTAACAGTTAACTGTTATTAATTAATAGTTAACTGTTATTAGACTTGCATTGCAAAAATCGCTCTCAAGTCTTGAAATTATCTGCGTTGATCTGCCTTGCATCTGCGGTTGATCTATCAATCAAAGATTTTTGCAATGCAAGTCTATTGGTACTTCATTGACACTCTCAGGGAGTCAACGCCACGCTCGATTCTACTGACAGAATTAGACAAGCGTGTATTACCTAAATCTAATCTCGTTACGGCCGTCAAACGCCGTCTACCTAGTCACCAATCGTCAAGCGATAGTTACTAGCTAATGATTGTTATTTCCAATGCTTTCAGAATCCATCACGCTTGCCAAGACACGGTACGCTCAACATCCTGCCATCCCACCGCTCTTTTTGTGTTACCTCTCACTCTTGCGTACTAAGTTGCAGGGATTTCTCCGATACTAGGATGTTTCAACACGTAGATGTTTTTGTTCTTACTCACAATTCAAATTATACCACATTTTCAAGAACACGGGGACTGAAGTCCCTCGCGTCGCTTTCCTCTCAGGTCTAAAGACGCGCTCGTTTCCCGCATCCCGTATTATTTTTATGAAAGTCGATCGCCCGATTTTGCCAGAATTTTTCAAAGGCATTGCACTGTTTACACCAGGGGGAGACTTAATCTATTGTATAGACTCCCGCAAGCAAACTCAGTGGCACTTGCAGTTGTGCGTTGCTCTCCAGGAGATACTCGGTTTGTCGGAACCGCCGCATTTTCTGATACCTTGCTACACGGCAACAGTTGACTGCTGGCGCGATCGCACCGATCGACAGTTGCGGGTGGCAGCCGAGGCATACCCCCCGGTGCTGCGACATCAAACGCTGCTAAATGCCATTTTTGGCACGAGCGACTTGGTTTGGGAAGCCCGCAGCGACGAAATCTGCGAACCAATGGCGATCGCCACTTATCACGAACAATTCCCCGAACTTTGGGAAAATCACGACTTAGTTGTACGATATCCGATCGACGTTGGGCGATCGGACTCTGGCAATTCTGCGATCGTACCTCCCTCCCACTTTCGGCAATCTCCGCTGTTCCCGGGAACCAAACCAACAGGACTCACCCCACCGCCACCAACCCAAGGGTACGTTTTGCGGCTGTTTGTTTCCGGGAGCAACCCCAGCACCGAACGCACCCTCGAAACTTTATACCAATTCCTAGAGAAATGTCTCGATCGCCCCTACACTTTGAAAGTAATCGATGTGTTAAAACATCCCGAACAAGCAGAAGCAGATCAGATTTCAGCAACTCCCACTTTAATTAAAATCTGGCCGAAACCCGTGCGGCGAATAGTCGGCGAATTGAACGATGCCCAAAAAATAGTCAGATTGTTGAGCAATTCAGAATTTTAGATTTGTGCGATTATTGAATACTGGCGATCGCCGGTTGACTCACCATCGAATTAACAAGATCCAGCAACTGCTGTTGAGACACTGCACTCCCCGATACCGCAACGGCATATCTGAGTCCTTCCTGTTCCCAAGAAATAGTTCTGCCACCACCTTTTGCTAAATAGTAGCCACGAATTCCACCACTCAAATTAATTGGCGAAATATCCTTATCTTGCCCAGGCCAATTTTTAGAATTAGCGGGTGAAACCACAGCGAATACTCCGACAGTGCAAGACGAAGCATTCGCAGATTTAGCGCAGTCCGGCTTAATTCCGATATTAACTTTAAATACTTTACCATCCGACTCAATGAAAGGATAAAGCTGTATCGGAGTAGCGGGGATAGACGCAGGCAGCCGCATTTTCAAACCTTTGGGCAATTGGCGGCGAATGTCGTCAATCAGCGGCCTAAAAACAGAGGCTGGTTGGGCGATCGCAGATTCCACCGCCAATAAACCGCTTCCTAAAACTGTCAGACTGACTAAACCAGCGAACAGAGCTTGCAACTTCATCGATAGATTCCCTGAAAATAACCGTTTAATAATACAGCTACAAACTCTCGACTCCGCCTCACCCAATCGGATGATTTATTATCCCCCAATAGTATGACTATCCCTTTTCTCAGTAACATGAAGTACACTTTGTAATTGGTAATTAGTAATTAGTCATTAGCCATCGATCGCCTGCGTGCTTCAATTACTTAGCAATCGCTATAAATAGGAGTATAATAATAAAATTATTTAAAACTTTCACGATATTCTTATTATTAATAATTTCCATCGGCATTACGGAAGCTTACTCCATCATTGCGACATTCACAACCCCAATATCTTGCATTACTCAGTACAAATTAACGATTGGGAATCTATAGGATGGAAACCAATTCACAGCAATAGCAAAAAAAATACGGCAAGATTAGCAATTTGGCAAATTGATTGGGATAGATTTCAAACTGCCAAATGGATATTATATCGGGAAAAGGAACGCATCAATCAAGCATTGCATATTTCTGTAGCAGAGTTTCACGAACGCTGGCAATATGAACTCTATCGATTCAATTGCGAACATTGGGCAAGACTTTTCAGTTGACAGTTGACAATTGAGGGCGACCTCTACCTGGAAGGAAGAGGATTGGAGTAATGAATCGTCTTTTTTAAATTTCTCCCGAGCGGGGTTGGTGCTTTCAACCAATTCTTTCTGATAACAACAGGGGATGCGAGAAGCCCATCCCTGTCCTAACTAAATTTAGCAAGTAAGAATTACAGGCGTTGAGTATTAACTGTTTAAAACCTCGCTGTCAAATGCTTTCCTGCCAACTGCTAACTCTCAATTGTTTAAGCAGCATACTCCAATTAATCAGAAAGATATTTGGTTAAGCGATCGGCAATTTGGCTGCTACCGCCCGATCGCCCCATTCTTTCTAAGCCATTTTTTACGCAAGTCTCTAAATATTTTTTGTTTTGCAAAGTGCGATCGACTGACGCGGCAGCTTCTTTGATAATCTCAGGATTTGCTGGTTCTGTGCCAATAACTTGCACTGAATCACCTAACAGCCGGTTTTGAGCCTCGGCAAACCGATAGGTAAATGACGGGCCGTTACCAGGGATGGTAATTACTGGTTTTCCTAAGCCTACGGCTTGTTCGATCGCAGTTCCCGTCATCCCAATTACTAAATTAGACTGCTGCAAAATGTCGGCGAAAGCATCGGAGTAGCAAATTACTTCAACTGTTGCTGCTTTTTCACTATCCTGCTGTTTGATTTCTTGACAAACTAACTTTCCTTCTCGGTGCAGCCATCCGGAGCGCGCTGCAATATTATCTAATTCCAGCATTAAACTTGGAACTAAGGCTGCTCGAAACTGCACTGGTAAGGTAGAGTTGGCGGCAATTTCTTTGACCAATTTTAGCAGCAAAATCAGGTTTTCCGTGGCTTCGGGGAGCCGCGAACCGGGCAGAAGGGCGATCGTCCTAACTCCAGGCTTTAACTGCAAATCTTTGCCTGTAGCATTGAGGTTGTCCATGACAGGATTGCCGACAAATATCGCTCTCTCGAAACCCTGTTGGTTTAAGTCCGCAGCAGTCAAAGCATCCCTGGTGAAAATAGCCAGACATTGCTCGGAGGAAAGCAAATAATTCAAGAGGAAACCCAAATCGGCTAGCCCTTCGTAATAAGTAGAATGAGCCGACAGAAAAATTATATACGGGCGGCCTGTGGCATGGGCGAACCCCGCCGCGACAATATCCCCAGTCGTTACCACCAAATCGCATTGCTGCGAATGCGCCGAAGCAGCCTTGACTTGCTGCAAAGTCAAACGAAGTAGCCCCGCCCTCAAATCTTTGAGGAAAAATAGGGGATTCATGTAAAAAACTCCCCCAGATGGCATGGGACTGGTGGGCCCGATAATTGGTACTGTCGATCGACTGTAAGCAGCCCCATCACCGACAATGGGCATCGCTGAAACCTGAATCTCTGGCGCAGATGCTCTCAAAGCATTGACAATTTGACAGTTAATCGCGTCTTCCCCGTGGCCGTTGCTGAGGAAAAGTATTTCCTTGGAGTTCATGGGAATGAAAATTATTGATGAGCTTTTGTTAAAAACCGTGAGAGGATCGCGACCGGCAACCGAGCTACGATTTTGTTAACAAGGCAGACGGGAATTCCCCCACTATACCGTACTCGGTTAGTGGGGGATGAAAGGCGTGTGAGTCGTACTCGATGAACAAATAGATAATTGCTTAGCAGAAACATTTCGAGAATTGGTACAATCGGTTTGGAGGTCGATCACCCCGCGCGGCGTCTAAAAGGCCGTTGCACTCGAGCAAGCGTAAGTACGCTTCGCACTATCCACTAAAAGAAATCCGCCACTGAATATATCAAACGCCATGTGGGTTTCCGACTAAAAACATTTCTGCCTTCGGAAGGAGGGTGGCTGCCTGGGCATCGTGCAAGGGATGTGAGAGTCAGGGCAAGACGGCTTGTCAAACCTCTAGACGCTGCGTAAGACCGAAACATAAGGCAAGCTTGTGTCGAGGCGGTGGCGGTTGAAACAGGAAGCCCCCGTCATAGCGGTAATCCGCTTGACGGTGGGTACTTCACTCTAATTTAAATACATTGTGGAAGTGAAACAGCGTGAATATTGAAATTGGGCGGGGCAAAAGCGCTCGCAGAGCTTACGGCATAGATGAAATCGCGCTCGTACCGGGACAGCGTACCCTCGATCCGAGTTTGGCAGATACTAAGTGGCAGATTGGTGGGATCGATCGAGAAATCCCGATCATCGCCAGCGCCATGGACGGAGTAGTCGATGTCCGCATGGCCATTTTGCTGTCGGAATTGGGAGCAATGGGCGTGCTTAACCTAGAAGGAATTCAAACCCGCTATGCTGACCCCCAACCCATTTTAGAGCGCATCGCTTCTGTGGGGAACCACGAATTTGTGTCTCTGATGCAGCAACTCTATGCCGAACCCATTAAGCCAGAATTAATCGAGCTCAGAATTAAAGAAATTAAAGCTGGAGGAGGGATTGCCGCCGTCAGCGGTACACCCGCAGGTGCGAGCAAATACGGCTTAAAAGTTGCTGAATCTGGAGCCGATATATTTTTTGTGCAGGCTACTGTAGTCTCGACTGCTTTTCTTTCCCCAGAGTCGATCGCATCTTTGGACTTGACCCAATTCTGTCAAGAGATGCCAATACCCGTAATTTTGGGCAACTGCGTCACCTACGAAGTCGCCCTGAATTTAATGAAAACTGGCGCCGCAGGCATTCTCGTGGGCATCGGGCCGGGGGCTGCTTGCACATCTAGGGGGGTATTGGGTGTCGGCGTTCCCCAAGCGACAGCGGTAGCAGACTGCGCCGCTGCGCGGGACGACTACTATCGCGAAACTGGCAAATACGTGTCGATAATTGCGGACGGTGGTTTAATTACCGGGGGCGATATCTGCAAGTGCATTGCCTGCGGCGCTGATGGAGTGATGATTGGTTCGCCCTTTGCTAGGGCTGCGGAAGCTCCGGGCCGGGGCTTTCACTGGGGAATGGCGACTCCCAGCCCGGTTTTGCCGCGAGGCACTCGGATTCGGGTGGGGACTACTGGGACTGTGGAGCAAATTTTGCGGGGCCCAGCACTGCTCGATGACGGTACGCACAACTTGCTTGGAGCGCTGAAAACTAGCATGGGTACCTTGGGCGCTAAGGATATTAAGGAGATGCAGCAAGTGGAAGTGGTGATTGCTCCTTCTCTGCTGACGGAGGGTAAAGTCTATCAAAAAGCTCAGCAGTTGGGTATGGGTAAGTAGATTTATCGATTGAATACCATCGTACCTTGACAAAATTTGTGCGATCGTCTCGAAATTTACAGAATGTTGTGGAATTATCGAGAAGGAGGTGTCACAATATAAGAAGCGGAGACGCATGTTTCCGTTCACTCCTCACACCACACTCCGCCCGGACTACTGTTCGGGCGGTTCCTTTTTGACCCCAAGCGCTCCCCTTTACTGACTAGGTACGGGGTTAAGGCTGTTCGATCCGGAGAGGGAAGAGGGGAAGAGGCGGAGAGGGGGAGAGGCGGAGAGGGGGAAAGGCGGAGAGGGGGAAAATTTTTTGGTGGCAGAATGCCGAATTCTAACTTCCATTTCTCGAATTTTTTCAGAAGCCTTCTGTTAAAATCGTCGCTCCGACCCACAAAGGGATAGCGTGCCACGTACAATCGTCGTGCAGAACTCAGAATAGTGGACTCCTGTTTGAACTCCGAGATTCAATGCTGCAAGTGAACTAACCACCCCAACTGCTATGCGGTATGGGGTAGGCTTCCCAATTCATCAGCAACCGCCTCTACAGTAGTAGACTTACGCCCATACCGATGAAGGTCTTACATTGCCTCCAAGGGCAGTATCGCTGGTTCCCAACGACAATATCCGCAAGCCTTCATTCTTGATATTGATAGCAGCATTGATATCCCGGTCATGATGTTCCCCGCAATGCGGACATTCAAACATCCTGATCGATAAATCAATCTTGGCTACTTTCAGCAGTGTGTTAGAGCAAAGATGTGAGGAAGGAAAGAATCTACCCACTTCTAGGTAAATCTTGCCGTCTTGCTCCGCTTTGTATTTGAGCATGGTTTGGAACGTTCCCCAACTTACATCGCTGATTGCTTTAGCTAGGTTGTGATTCTTGACCATGTTTTTCACTGCCAAGTCTTCCACCACAATCACTTGGTTTTCGTTGACTATCTTGCGGGATAGCTTATGGAGGAAATCTTCTCTCACTCTAGAGATTTTGGAATGCACTTTCGCTAGTGCTTTTTTAGCCTTACGACGTTTGTTCGTCGTTTTATCCTTTTTGCGGGACAACTGACGCTGCTTTCGCTTCAGGTTGCGCTCATGCTTTTTTAGATGACGAGGGTTTTGAAACTTTGAACCGTCAGAAGTAACGGCAAAATCAGTCAGTCCCAAATCAATCCCAATGGCATGACCTTCGCTATTCGATTCTGGTTTTTCAGTACCATCATCTAGCAACAAGGAAGCGTAATAGCGACCATCTGTCATCCGGGATAGCGTCACAGTTTTGAGTTTCTTTCCCTCAGTTTCCCGATGAATTTTCGCTTTAACTGTGCCCAGATTGCCGGGGAACTTAATCTCGGAATTGCTGAGGATTTTAACGTTTGCAGGGAATTGAATCGACTGGCGACCGTGCCTATTTTTGAAAGTTGGGTAGCCTGTGCGACCATCAAAGAAATTGATAAACGCACCAGACAGATTCAGAACAGAAGATTGAAGGCATTGAGAGTAACACTCTTTCAACCATTCGTATTCTTTCTTCCAAATCGGAATCATTTTCTTCATGTCATAAGCCGATACTCCCTTTCCCGTGTCTTTGTAGGTTTGGGACATCGCAGCCAAAGATTGATTCCAAACCCAACGAACACACCCGAAAGCCTGTGCAAGATGGGCTTCTTGAATGTCGGTGGGATAGATTCTGACCTTGACTGCTTTCAACATGACTATGTTTATCGTGCTTCTATGAGTATGATAACACCCGCAAGACAAAAGCTTCTGGTTTGCCCAATAGACTGACTGGCTGTTTCCTCCGTCTCCGCAACTCTATTGGCTACGCCAATTCGTTCAGGGAGCGTCGTCAACAGCCCTGGCTTTCATCCCACACCAATCGCAGCGCTATCGCGCGAGGGATTCCCGCGCCCGTTAGCTAAATCTAAAATCTAAAATCTAAAATCGTAAAATCGACTGACGCAAGTGGTTACACTTTTTGCTAAACTTGTTATCCGAGAAATAGTATTTACAAGGATGGCTAGGGATGTCAGCAGCCGCGCAAGTAACCGACTCTACCTTTAAACAGGAAGTGCTCGATAGCGAAGTTCCAGTTCTAGTGGATTTTTGGGCTCCCTGGTGCGGGCCCTGTCGGATGGTGGCGCCCGTCGTAGACGAAATTGCCCAGCAATATGAAGGGCAGGTGAAGGTAGTAAAAGTTAACACCGACGAGAATCCTAATGTGGCAAGCCAATACGGTATCCGCAGCATTCCGACGCTGATGATATTTAAGGGCGGTCAGCGGGTTGATATGGTGGTTGGGGCAGTTCCGAAAACTACTCTGGCCAACACTCTGGAAAAGTACATTTAACCAAACTGCGAGAGGTTTCGGGCTGTTTTTTGGGGCCGCGAAATCTAACTATCTTCAGAACCGGGGCAAAGCTACTGGAAAAGTTATTAGTTGCTAGCAGTGCTATTTGCTGGTGGCTACTGGCTTCTAAATTTGGCTTGCCCCTTAATTTTTAGCAACAACAAATTGTTACCGTTTCGGAAAAATTCATGATTCCTTCTGGTCAAGGTTTTGAGTCCCTCCAAGCTGATGCGATCGACTTAATCGATCGCCTGCCAATGTTAAAGCACTCTGAGTGGATCGAACGATCGCTCTCGACGATCGTGCAAATGGCTGGAGAGGAACTCGATCGCCTCGATTGGAAGATTATGGCGTCGTCGCTGCGAGATATGGAGAGAGCTTTTTCCATGTTTTATCCTTACCGCCACGTTCGCAAAATTGTGATTTTTGGTTCGGCGAGGGTGTCGCCGACATCGGCGGAATATTTGCTAGCCAGAGATTTTGCACGGGCGATCGCCCAGCAGGGATTTATGGTGATTACTGGTGGCGGTGGGGGGATTATGCAGGCGGGGAATGAGGGGGCGACTGCGGAACGTTCTTTTGGGCTCAACATTCAGTTACCTTTCGAGCAGAGTTCTAATCCTTTCATTGCGGGCGACTCCAAGTTGCTCAATTTTAAATATTTTTTCACCCGCAAGTTATTCTTTCTCCGGGAAAGCGATGCTTTGGCTTTGTTTCCCGGCGGTTTCGGCACTCTGGATGAGGCTTTTGAGTGTCTGACTTTGACTCAAACTGGCAAGTTTGGGCCGGCCCCTTTGGTTTTGCTCGATCGACCCGGAGGCGATTATTGGCACGATTGGGATTATTTTGTACAAAAACAATTGCGTGGTCGGGGTTTGATTTCAGCCGACGATCGCAGCCTGTACACAATTACAGATGATATAAATGTCGCTTGTGAGGCGATCGCGAGTTTTTATCTGGTTTATCACTCCTGCCGCTACGTGGATGGAAAACTGGTAATTCGCTTGAAGTCTCAACTTTCTGACGAGAATGTCGATCGGTTAAATACTGAGTTCAGCGATATTTTGGTAGACGGTAAAATCGAAAAAAGTCAAGGTCTGCCCGCCGAAGCCACAGATGAAACCTTCGCTTTACCGCGTCTAGTTTTGCATTTCAACCAGCGGGATTCGGGGCGGCTTTATCAGCTAATTGCTGCGATTAATCAAATGGGAGCGACATCTCCGGCGGCAGCGCATCCAGAACAAAAGTAGTTATAACAGTTGACAGTTGGTAGGGGCGGTGCCCCCGTGCCCGCCCTCTTAATTAGCAGTTGACAGTTATGGTACCCGAATCAAACCGTCGATCGATCGCGGGTGCATCTGATTTTTGCAAATATATTCGTAGGGGCGAAGCATTTCGGCAGTCAATCTCTGGTTCTCACTCATAAATTATGTGCCGAAATGCTTCGCCCTTGCCAAATTAAGATGCACCCTCGATCGCGGGGTAGCTTGCGTCAGTCAGATGGGGTAGAAGTCCTAAGAAAGTAAAAAATTAAGGGCAAAAGGTATGGCTTACAGCGATTTTAGTTTGGCAAGTGTCAAAAAATCTTTAAATTTAACGATTTCGCCCAGACAAGATTTGTTTTCCGCCGTACCTGATTTACAATGCAGCAATTATTTAACAGAAACTTTAGCTTATAATGTGCCTTTTGCTCTGGCGAGCAATACGGAAAAATCGCGATCGGAAATGATTATTGCGCCGATTTTGCTGGAACTTACCTCGAACAGCAAGAAGGCTCACACTGTACCTGTACGTTTGTCAGTGTCGAGATGAATTGCGCGTGAGTTGAGGAGTGTAGTCTGACCACATTTGAGCGCAGCGAAAACCGGGAAGACTACGACGACGAAACGAGCAAAATATTCTGTTTTTGGTGAAACAATCATCAAAAATGTGTTACTATGAATATGTAAACACGGTAAGGTCGATACCATGTATAGAGCAGTTAAGATGAGAATTTATCCTACAGGCGAGCAAGAATCATATCTAGCTCAATGTTTTGGCAATACTAGATGGTTGTGGAATCATATGCTTAATGCAACAACCACCGCGTACAAAGAAACAGGCAAGGGGCTTTCTAAAGCAGCTATGGATAAGTTGCTTCCGGGACTAAAAAAAGAATTTGAATGGTTGGGACTAGCTTATAGCCAAGTTTTACAACGAGTAACATTCAATCTTTCAAGTGCGTTTGTCAATTTCTTTGAGGGTCGTGCTAAATTCCCTAACTTTAAATCTAAACATGGTAAGCAATCAATTCAATATCCCCAAAATATCAAACTGATGCCAGAGGATTCTGTTATTAAGTTTCCCGGTAATCTGGGGTTAATGAAAACTGTGTTTCACAAACAACTACCTGATGCTAAATTCACGACTGTAACAATATCGAGAAATGCAGACGGCAGGTACTACGCATCTATTCTTTTTAACCAAAATGACAATCCGGTAGTTGCAATTAGGGAAGCTATCGGCGTTGACTTAGGATTGAAGCACTTTGCTATAACTTCCGAAGGCTCAAAATATGACCTACCTAAAAAGCAATTAGCCAAACTAGAAAATAATAAAAAATGCAAACATAAAAAATTAGCTAAAAAGACAGATAAAACTTCTAATAAACGTCGTAAAGCTAGACGAATATTAGCCAAAGTTTCTAGCAAAATAGCTAGAATTCGTGAAGACTTTCTACACAAGCTATCTCGCAAAATAGCCTACGAAAACCAAGTTATTTGTGTAGAAGATTTGGCAGTTAAGAACATGGTAAAAAATCCCAACTTGGCAAAATCGATATCAGACCAAGGATGGGGGATGTTTCAAACCATGCTCAAGTACAAAGCTGAGAAATTTGGTCATACCTACCAAGAAATAGGACGTTTTTTCCCATCTTCTCAACTTTGTAGCGAGACTCTACTACCAATCCCGATGCTACAGAAAGGCTATGATTCATTGGGCGTAAGGTTTGTAGATTGTCCTCACTGCCAGAAACAGCATGATAGAGATATTAATGCTGCAATCAATATTAAAAATGAAGGTTTGCGACTTTTGGAGTTAGGAACTAGCTCTTCTGCCCTTGGAGGGGATGTAAGACCAAAGTTATCAGGACGTAAAAAAGCCATGAAGACCGAGGCAATCCCCAATGAATTGGGAAGCCTACACCCTATCTGTGCTCAGATGGGTGTTGGGTAGTTCACCAGACTGTTTCCCGATCGCATTAGTTTGTTTTCGGGTGTCGATTTTACGGTTGATAGCGACTTGGGATTAAACGGGAGTTGCGATTTTCTGATTAGCCGATCGGTAGAACTTTTGATTCTAAGCGCACCTGCGATTTTAATCGTTGAGGCAAAAAAGGAAAATATTAATGCTGGGTTGGGTGAGTGCGTGGCCGAAATGTATGCAGCGCAACTGTTTAATGAGCGCGAGGGAAATCAGGTATCAAAGATTTATGGAGTGGTGACAACGGGAGAAATTTGGAAGTTTTTGATACTGGAAGGGCAATCAGTTAAAATAGATTTATTAGAGTATTTTTTGAATGAAGTTGATAAAATTTTGGGGATTTTGGCGATCGGCATTCAAAACAGTTGAGAGTTGACCACAATCAAAAGGGTTTGTAGTGAGGACTTTAGTCCTTAGGAATCAAGGACTAAAGTCCTCACTACAAACCAGATCGCGGGTAATTGACCAGACATGACATAAGCAGTAAAAACCAATCTAAAATCTAAAATGTAAAATCTAAAATCCCCTGACTCAAAATGCTAGACATCCTGCTAATTGCAACTTTAGGATTTCTCGGCAGTTTCGGACACTGCGCTGGAATGTGCGGCCCGCTGACAGTGGCTTTTTCCCTGTCAAGTACCGACAAAGATAAATTAGCTTCCTTCCGCTTTCACCTGCTATTAAATGTGGGAAGAATTGTGGCTTATGCTTTAGTTGGCGCTGCAATTGGCGGAGTGGGTTCGGTATTGATTGCAGGCGGGCAAATGGCAGGTATCGGTAGCGGGTGGCGGCGGGCGATCGCCATTATCACCGGTACAATGCTAATTTGGTTTGGATTGGTACAAATTAAACCGGGTTTGCTCCCACGTTTGCCATTGCTGCACCCAGTTTCGCACGATCGCATCAGCAGTGCAATGACCAAGATTTCAACTCAAAACAACTGGTGGATACCGTTAGCTTTGGGTTTGCTTTGGGGTTTAATTCCCTGCGGTTTCCTGTACGGGGCGCAAATCAAAGCGGCAGAAACCGGAAACCCAATTTTGGGTGCGGCAACGATGTTTGCTTTTGGAATGGGCACGCTGCCAACTATGCTGGGAGTGGGATTTTTTGCTGGCAGATTCAGCACCGACAAACGCAGTCAACTGTTTCGTGCGGGCGGTTGGGTGACAGTGGCGATCGGGATCATTACTCTGTTGCGAACCGATGAAATGGTCGATCTGACAGGCCACGCAGCGCTAATATGCTTGATGCTAGCACTGATTGCGCGTCCGCTCAGCAAGTTTTTGCCGCCACTGTTGCGCTACCGTCGGGCTTTGGGTGTCGGTGCGTTTGCGATCGCCCTTGCCCACACGTTTCATATGCTAGATCATACGCTGCAATGGAATTTTGACGCTGTATCTTTTATGCTGCCGCAGCATCAATTAGGGATGGCATTGGGAATGCTGGGACTGCTGTTGATGATACCGGCGGCGGTGACAAGTTGCGATCGCATTCAGAATTATTTAGGGAAGCGGTGGCGGCAAATTCATTTGCTAACAGTACCCGCTTTCTTGCTGTGCGCCCTTCACGCAGCCCTCATCGGTTCCCACTATCTCGGCGGTTTTGAATGGAAGTTGTACGATCGACTGCTGACAGCCGTCTTAGCCGCGGTTGCGGTGTTAGTTTTGTTAGTGCGATCGCGCTTATTTTGGTCAATTTTATCACTGGATAATTTCTATGTTGCACCTGTCAAACAAAAGTAAAACTTTAGGATTGTTAGTCTTCTTGGGATTGCTAATAGAAACAGGAATACTTACCCTACCACAGCAAAACACAACTGCGATCGCCCACGAAGTCGAAATCTCGGGAGATGTCGCCGCTACCTTTCACCTAGAACCAAACCACAATCCCCGCGCCGGAGAAACAGCCAAAGTATGGTTTGCCCTAACTCGCAGGGGCGGTCAAATTATCCCATTAGAGCAGTGCAACTGCCAGCTAGCCGTTTATCCAAAAAATCACAAACAGGGGAATAAACCGCTGATGGAACCGCCTTTAAAAGCCGTATCTGCCGAGCGATACCAAGGCATTCCCGGAGCAGAAATTGTATTTCCCAAGGCAGGAATCTACGAGTTAAAACTCAGCGGAACGGCGAAAGCATCGGCTAAATTTAAACCCTTTAAAATCAGTTATAAAGTCACCGTTCGCCAATAGAATATCCCCTAAAAAACATGAATCTTGTAGGGGCGGGTTCACCGAAATAACTGCCAAAAACAAACAATCTCGTAAACCCGCCCCCACCCAACCATAAATTCAAATGTACCTATTTCTTTAAACCCTTTAAAATCAGTTATAAAGTCACCGTTCGCCAATAGAATATCCCCTAAAAAACATCAATCTTGTAGGGGCGGTTTCACCGAAATAACTGCCAAAAACAAACAATCTCGTAAACCCGCCCCCACCCAACCATAAATTCAAATGTACCTATTTCTTTAAACCCTTTAAAATCAGTTATAAAGTCACCGTTCGCCAATAGAATATCCCCTAAAAAACATCAATCTTGTAGGGGCGGTTTCACCGAAATAACTGCCAAAAACAAACAATCTCGTAAACCCGCCCCCACCCAACCATAAATTCAAATGTACCTATTTCTTTAAACCCTTTAAAATCAGTTATAAAGTCACCGTTCGCCAATAGAA